>CAYGUZ010000032.1:0-10880 GCA_964353215.1 uncultured Flavobacteriaceae bacterium | reverse complement strand
CAAAAAACAGCAGCATGACTCTTATCTAATCATCCACTTTTTTGTTGCAAGTCCAAACACTATTCTTCTGTCGGTGGAACTTGCTTTCTTGACTCTAAAGCTTGTTTACTCAAGCTTGCCAAGTTAAAATTAGGGTCAATTTTTAGCGCTTCATCCATATAAACAATGGCAGCATCGATATCTTTTTTGTTGGTATTGAACTGCACCAAACCCTTTAAATGTGTAAAAGCGGCTTTTAAAGAAGCTTCATAAGGCTGCTGACGTTCATAGAAAGCATATTTCATATCGTCTTTGGCATTTGCCAGACCATATTCAATATTGGTGGCCGCACCTTCACTATCGCCTACCTGTATTTTTAAATCGGCTAGCTCATAGGCCACATAGGCACTAGGATTTCGCTTGAACATCGTTTCAAAGTGCACAATGGCACGTTGTGGTTGATTTAATGCCTTTAAGGAAACGGCCTTAATTTGTACCGCTAAGTCAGAATCGTCAGTTTCACTTTCAATACCTACAGTATTTAAAGCTTGAAGATGCTGATTGTTCTTCATATAAACAAAAGCAAGGGTATCTCTGCGTTGCTGCGAAGGAGAAAGTACATTTAGGTGCGTTAGCGCGTTGATAACACCATTGACATCACCTTGTAATTTCATCTCTTTGTAGAATGCTTCGTAGTGTGATCGTAAATCTGATTTTGTTTGCGCGGTAGTTGCCAAAACCGTAAAAAATGCTAAGGCTAGCAAAGTTTTTTTCATCTTGTTTCTTTTATAGTGGGGCAAAACTATAAAAATATTGCCTAATAGGCTGTTAAAGAAAACACTATGTTTAAAACAAAAAAAGATGCCTTAAGACATCTTTTTCATTAGCAACTATTATTTTTTTAAAGGGCCATGTATGTGACATCTTTATTTGCGTATTCACGCAATAACCGGGCGTAGAACGCCAAACTCTTCACATCTTTCTCTAAACACGATTTAAGAATAAAATAGATATCTTTAAAAGAAAGGCTTAAAGGCATGGTAGAAATAACCGTATTCACCTTTTTTGGGTCGTAGTTCTTGTCACACAAAACAATGTCCATATTTATTCTTTGCCTGTCATAATCGATGTTTACATCGGCGGCATTATAATACTTTCTGAGAATTGCAGAATGTAGTTCTTTTGATTTCTTTGAAAGCTTTGATTTTGAACAACTGTTCAGAATCAATCTTTCCGTTTCCATCAAGATTCTTGTGCCTAATCTTGAATTTTCCATAGCTATACTTTTATGTTTGCTACAATAAAGGTATAAATTAAGTATATAAGTAGTTGATATTCAATTGTATAATTAACTTAAATAGTTCTTAATTGTTGTAAAAAGTAGATTTTAGATGGTGAACTAAGAAATTATTGATGTGTACAGAAAATTATTATTATTAAGAAAATTCTTACTAATAATATATTTTTTGGCTATTTTTATTGCAGATTTTTCGAATATAGGCTTAGGCAGCCCACGCTTTTCAGCTTCATTGGTATAATACTCTTTTTTAGTAGGATGTAGTGGGTATACTCCGTTAAAGACTGAATTCCAATAGTTCTGCTCAAGGATGGTTTTAATGATATGGATACAGTCTTTCAGATGAATTAAGTTTACCAATTGCTCACCGTTTTTCAATCCGTTTTTTCCGGCAAGATGATGAATAGGATGCCTGTCTTTACCGATGAGTCCACCAAAACGAATAATAGTAGTATTCAGGGTTTTAGCTGTGCTGAAGAGTTTTTCGCTGCGCAGTAATTGTTTGCCAGATTCTGAGATAGGTCTTGGGGCAACAGCTTCGGTTACCTCGCCCTCAACATTGCCATAAACGGAAGTACTGCTCACAAAAATGATATGCTTTACTGCAGCCTTCTGTATTTCTTCTAGTAAAAACTTCATTTTGGCTACATAATTTTCGGGATTATCACCTCTTAGCCCCGGCGGAATATTGACAATAAGTATATGTAGGTCTTCTAAAAAGTTTTGTATTTGCCCGGTAATACCGTCCTCATTGAGCTTTATATGAAACCCTTCTATTCCTTCTCGTTTTAAGGTATCCATTTTAGCGTTTGATGTCGTTGTGCCCTTTACCTGATAGCCAGAATCAAGTAGCTCTTTTGCAAGTGGTCGTCCTAGCCATCCGCAACCAATGATCCCAACGGGTTTAGTCAAACTTTAAGGTTTTGGTGACCAAAATGGCATCGTTCAAAACAAAAGGCATTGGAATGCTATTTTTTGGTCTTTCGGGTACCGAAAACTGTCTATTAGTCAATAAATCATTGGAAGCCTCAAAGAAAGTCAGTTCTAAAGCATCATCTTTTGCAATATGTATTACTATTTCGGTAAAATCATTATCGGAAACGTAGTGCGTGATAAGTTTACCGTATCGTCTATGTTCTAAATAATATTCAGAAAGTTCAATATTGTTCACCGCAGCTTTTGTAATAGTAATAGGGTTTGTAAATACTTCGAGCCTATTTACATCGCGTTGGGGTGTAATGCATAGTGAGATGATCCGTTCTGTGCCTACAATTGAATCATGAACAATATCAATTCTTGGTCCTGCAATGGGTTTTGGTTCAGTTTCGGCAACATAGGTAAATCCTGTGCTATACTTACTGCTTATAATATTGGAATCTTCGTTTGAAACCGGTTTTTTCTTTTCACCTAAAAATTGGCCGTTCCAGGCAATAGTTCTGTGGTCATAGGTCGCCCATTTTGCGGTATTATTGTCGGCATCGTAGACATATAACAAACTACTTGGTTTTGGGTTTTCTTTTGAGAAACCCGAGTTTAGATGCGCAGAAATACCAAATAAGGCGAACAAGAAGAATGCGAAAATAGTTAAACGTATTGGTGCTTTAATTTGCCTAAATACCGGTATTGCAATAAAATATAAAAGCGTAGCAAAAATAGTGGCGGCAGCCATCATTTTTAGACCCAAACCGACGGGGAACATTTTAATAAATGGCGTGTATATAAATATACCAGGTAAAGCCAAGAACAATAATAGCAAGGCATTAGGTTTTTCTTGATTGACACAAACCATAAAAGCAGCCAATAACCCGAAGAGCGGAACTATAAAAAAACTGGCACCTTTGAGATAAACCGAGACCAAGCCACAAATCAGTAGCCAAATAAATATAGGCGCTACCAATAAATTGGGGGTGCTGATTTTTTTGAAGCGGTTGTAGATCCAGAAACATACCCCAAGGGCCAAAAAGACCATGCATAAAATATAAGTATGCCCGTTATAGGTAAAGCCATGGAGCATATCTTTATAATGTGGATACCACCATTTAAGTGAGGGCCAACTAAAATAACCGAAAAGACCATTTAGTACTAAAACAAGAAGCAAGGGCAAAAATCCTATTAATATTGATTTTACATCAAGTTTTTTCTTTTTAAAGCCTAAAACCAGAAGGCCAATAAACAAAAGCATTGCTAGAGCGAACATTGGCCAAATCCATTCAAATGGGTAAGACACCAATCTAAAGAAAGGAACATTAAAATAAATATAATCGTCAAGACTTTTTAAATCGTTTAGATTTGCACTGCTGAAATGATTTAAAAGTGGCATGAGATAGCTACCTTGATGCACAAGTGAATTTCGATCTAGTCTATCATAGTTGTCCAGTGCGGTATGGTAATCGTAATGGTCATCAATAAACGCAAAATTAAAGCCGTCGATATCACCATCTTCCCTAAAAACAGTTAAATCGGTATCATTGGGCAGCATTTTGTAAATGCTATAAGCCAATGAATTGGCAACCGGATATTTAGGATTCGCTTTTGTGAATTCTTTGATAAGTTTACCATTTCCTCTATTGGTTTCGACAAGCATATAACTAGGGCCTCCACTACCACGAGCTTCAAAATTTAAGACAAGGCCTACGTCTTTTGCCCAAGGATGTTTGTTGACAAACAAATCGGCTCCGTTAAGACCTAGCTCCTCGGCATCCGTTATCAAAATTATAATATCGTTTTTCGGTTTTTTATTTTCTTCTAAAAAAGCTCGTAGGCCTTCTAAGACTGTGGCGACACCACTAGCCGCATCGCTAGCGCCAAATGATGAATGTGGATTGCTGTCATAATGTGACATCAATAGCAATGCCTTACCCTGTTCAGAACCTTCTATTCGGGCCAGCACATTAGTGGCCTTGCTTAGATTGCCCCAATCACCTGCGGTATAACCTTCTTGAGTTATAGTCTGCAAGCCCATTTTTTTAAGCTCACCAATAACATAAGCAAGGGCATTGGTATGGCCTGTAAAACCAACAGCGTGAGGTTGTAACGAAAGCTGTTTTACATGCCTCAAGGCATTCTCTGTTGAAAAAGAGCCTGTATCGACCGTAGCATTGCCTTCATAAGCAGGCATCAAGGATTTAAAACTATAATAGACAGCAAGCGCAAGAAGCAGCAAGGCAAGTGTTCTTGTAAGTTTCATAGGTGTTTTTAGTTGGTCTATAAAAGTATAAAAATAAACAGCTGTAATACATTTGAACGTAAAAATTGATGTAAATGCTTAAAAAGCACTAACTTTAAGAATCAACCAAAAATGTAAAGCGTATGGCAATCAAGAGTTTTCAAGGAGCAAGGGCAAAGACTACAGGAAAGAAAGAATATGACGCTCCAATTCTAGTAACGGATTACATGACCACAAAATTGGTCACGTTCTCGCCTGACCAATCTATTTTGGAAGTCATGGAGGCCTTTGCCAAACACCATATTTCAGGTGGCCCCGTAATGGATAATAATGGTTTTTTGGTGGGAATCATTTCTGAGGCAGATTGTATGAAGCAGATTTCTGAGAGCCGCTATTTTAACCAGCCTATTTTAGATAAAAGTGTAGAGCGTTTCATGACTAAAAATGTACAGACGATTCCGCATGATATGAGTATTTTCGATGCTGCAGGTGTATTTGATAAACACAATAGAAGAAGACTGCCTGTAATGAAAGACGGTATACTGGTAGGTCAAATAAGCAGAAAAGATATTGTTGTGGCGGCACTTAAATTGACCGGCCAAAACTGGAAATAGACTACTCTCGTTTTACGAGCATATAGTAATCATTATCTAAAGGAAGATACCCTAGATCATAAACAAAGAAATAGGTACTTCCTTTTTTTGTAGTGTAGAGATTGGTGATGTATTCAAAATCAAAACCCTTATCCAGTAACCTTGTCTTTGTAGTTCGCGTTTTTCCATCTTTTAATTCAAAACTATCGAGAATACGGTAGTTCTTGCGTAGTCTGTTATTGATGTTGCGCACAAGGTTTTTACTGTCTTTGTTAATTTTATTGTTGTACGCATTGCGGCAGTAGTCCGAACAGAATTTTTTATCTACCCTTCCTTTAAATTCATCACCGCATTCCAGACATTTTTTCATCGGTACCATCATTTTTTGTAATTGAAGACAATCTCACTTTTAGTGCCATCATCATTACCAATTAATCCATAAATATTAATCTCTTTTGGGCTTACATTTTCAAAAGTGAAACCATCGAAATAGACACGATTGCCTTCTGCTTTAATAAACCTAAATTGCTGTACTTCATTTTTTTCTTCCCATCCGTGCAAATTAGTATCAAAATGTTTTAATTCGAATATTAGGCTATTGTTAAGTTCACGGATATGCCCTACTTCATAAAAAGTAACCTTGTCATCTAACATGTGGCGAAAAACGAACATCATAGAACCGCTACTCGCGGGACTCCAGATTTCCTCGGTAGTTCCGCCAAAAGCAGTTCCTTTCCAGTGTCCTTCCATCCAAGAAACTAAGGTTATTTTAGCTTCTGGAGACTCTTGTCCTTCAGGTAGCTGAAGTGTGTTTTGACCATAAGTGGATACAAAATTTAATGCCAATAGAAAAAGTAAAACTCTCATAATGTTGTTCTTTTAGTAACGACGAACAGAGGGACGTATAATGGACTTATTCTATAACAATATCGTATTTTTTCAATAAACCCAAAACACTTTCTTTACTGAAAATGGCTTTTTTGATTTGATTGTTTTCCGGGCTCAGGGCTAAGTTAAAGGCGGTCGTAAAGTTTGCTTTGGTAAGAATCGTTTGTTCAAAAACAGCTCTGTTTAAATTAGAGTTGGTGAAAGTTGAAGCTGTTAGGTCGGCCTCGGTAAAGTCTGTTTCGACAAGACTACAGTCTTTAAAAATGGTATGCTTCATACGTAGCCCGAAAAAAGAGGCAAAGTCTAGTTGACAATTTTCAAAGCGCAGCGAAATCAATGAGTCATTGACATCTTCAAATCGTAAACCGATCAGTTTACAATCTTTGAAGGTTACATCGTTAAAAATACTGTGTTTGATATTGGTGTTGCTCAGGTCACAAGTGGTAAATTCACATTCAGCAAAATTCTGATTGTCCAAAAAGCCATTTTGAAATTGACATGCATCAAAAACACATCCGTCGTAATCGGCACGGGGCAAACGAGTAGTAGTGAATTTTTCGTTCTTAAAATTTTTCCCGGTGATGAATTCCGTATTCATTAATCTTCGGTTAACAATAATGCGGGCAAATTCAATGACTTGAACAAGCTATTGAACGTCTCCATCTCCGTTTTGATTATCGTATTTTTTTCTTGCTCAAATGCATTCCAGTCGGTCAATAAATCTTGTAATCGCTCTTTGGCACCCTTAGTAACTTTAGGCTCAGCAACATCAACAAAGCTTTTTAGGTGCAATAAGTCTGCATTTAATTGATTGTTAAAGTTAATGACATCTTGAAATGTCTTTTGATTGGGTTGAATAAGGTTTTCTTCCCAAGCCGTAATGCGTTTTTCTAAAGCTTTGCCTTTTTCAAGCAATTCCTTAGCGGACTCGTTATCTTTCAATAACTTCTGATAGTTCTTTAATTGTGTCTTTGCGGAGCGCATTTGATTAACCGAGCTGTGCATTTTCTTTACGGTTTCGTCTATCGTTTGTAATACTTGTTGCTGTTCATCATAATCTGTTGCCGTACCTTGTACTGATGGATTGGGCAAAACAATAGCCGAAGTTTCAACGACCTCATTTTCTAAGCTCAATCTAAGTGTGTAGGTGCCCGGGCCAACTCTATGACCAGCGGAGTTTCCGAAAACGAACACTTTTTCTACACTGGGTAGTGATTCGGTTCTAAAATCCCATGTAAAACGGTTATATCCTTTTTTGGAAGGGAGCACAGCCGGTTTTGAAGGCCCACCGGGCCAAGATTTAAAACCCTTTGCCTTTTGGTTGGTATAGCTCCGTATAATTTTACCGTCATGTAAAACCTCTAATTTTAGCTTGGTTGAATTTAACTTTTTCGGGAGGTAATAGTCAAAAGTCACTCCAGATCTTGGGTTTTGCCCTAAACCGGTAACAGGCTTTTCTTGGCTTTGGCCAAAAATTCGATGGCTCGGTTTTGGCTGCACGATGCTCAATTTATCAAAAGGAGCCATACTATTTTGAATCGCTCCGACATCATCCAAAATCCAAAATGAACGTCCTGCGGTGGCAACAACTAAATCGTTATCCTGTATGGTGATATCATTAATGGGTACTACTGGAAGATTAAGCTGAAATTTTCGCCAATTTTGACCATCATCCAAAGAAATATAGAGCCCCGTTTCTGTACCTGCGTACAATAGCCCTTTTTTCTTTTTGTCTTCACGAACAACGCGAATAAAAGTATGTTTATCAGTAATGCCATTCGTGATTTTTGACCAAGTTTTTCCGTAGTCGGAAGTTTTAAAGGCGTATGGTTTTAAATCCATCGATTTGTATCGCATCACGGCGATGTATGCAGTTGCCTGATCATGAGGGGAAACTTCAATACTATTTATAATACCATTCCCAATATTCGGTGGTGTAATGTTAGTCCAATTGGCACCGCCATCTCTTGTAATATGAAGCAGGCCATCATCACTACCTGCGTAAAGTACACCCTGTTCATGCGGAGATTCTACCAAATACATAAGGGTATTGTAGTTTTCACCACCTGCGGCTTCGTTGGTGTATGGCCCTCCTCCCGGGCCTTGTTTGTCTTTTTCGTTTCGGGTTAAATCAGGGCTGACAACGTCCCAATTCTGCCCGCCATCTGTAGTTTTAAAAACTACATTGCCCGCGTGGTAAATTGTATTTCGGTCATGTGGTGAACTAATGATCGGGGCGTTCCAGTTATAACGATATTTAAAGTCTTTGGGAACTTTGCCCAAGCCTAGTTCTGGATATTCTTTTATGGGTTTTCCTTCACGCGAAGCTTTTACCCATTTTTCTATAATGCCTTGATAACATCCACCATAGACTATTTCAGGGTTATCAGGGTCAAAAGCTAAATAAGCACTTTCACAACCCGCTACAGAATACCAATCTTTCCAGTCAATACCGGCATCATTTGTTCTGCTGGCAATGGCAATGGCCGAATTATCTTGCTGCCCACCGTAAACATTATAAGGCACTAAATTATCTGTAATAACTCGGTAGAACTGAGAGGTTGCCTGATTTTGCTGGCTACTCCAACTTTTGCCACCGTTATTCGAGATGTTTGCCCCGCCATCGTTGGAATTTATCATTTTAGAGTTGTCATTGGGATTGATCCATAAATGATGATTATCCCCATGAGGCGTAGGTAGTGGCTTAAAAGATTTTCCACCGTCAATAGATTTGGTCACCGGAGCATTCAAAACATAAACGATATTTTCATTTTGGGGGTCTGCAAAAATTTCCATATAGTACCAAGAACGTGCAATATTGATACGGTCTTTATTTACCTGAGTCCATTTTTTACCGGCATCAACACTTTTATACACACCACCTTTATCGCCTTCTGCTTCAATAACTGCAAAAACGATATCTGAATTTGCCCGAGAAACCGAGATGCCCGCTTTGCCGAACTCTTTTGGCAGGCCTTCTTTTAGTTGTTTCCAAGTTGTACCCCCGTCGGTAGACTTATAGATTCCTGAGGAAGGGCCCCCAGATTCCATCATCCATGGATACCGTTTGTGTTGCCACATTGCTGCGTATAGAATTAAAGGATTATCCATATCCATGGATAGGGAAGAGGCTCCGGTATTAGCATCAACGTAAAGTACACGTTCCCAGTTCATACCGCCATCCAATGACCTATAAATTCCACGTTGTTCAGAAGGACCGTACTGCGCGCCTTGGGCCGCAACAAATATGATATCTGTATTATGTGGGTCAATAATAACATCAGAAATATGTCGAGTTTCATCCAAGCCAATATGCTTCCACGTTTTTCCGGCATCCGTAGACTTATAGACACCATCTCCCATAGAGGTCATTACCCCTCGAGCTGCATGTTCGCCCATACCTGCAACTACAATATTAGGGTTGCTTTCTGCAACAGCGATGGCTCCTACAGTACCTGTTTTTAGTTGACCATCGGAAATGTTTTTCCAAGTGATACCATCATCAGTAGTTTTATAAATGCCTCCTCCTACAGTGCCCATATAATACGTCATGGGCTGATTCACCACGCCTGTAGAAGCCACACTGCGACCACCCCGAAAAGGGCCTATATTACGCCATTTAAGGCCTGAATAGAGGGAGTCGTTTAAGGTGACGGTCGGACTGGTATTCTTTTTTTTACGTTTTTGGGAAGCTAGCGATAGTGGCAGCACCAATGCAACTACCAAAAGTAATTTTAAAACTTTCATTTGGTTGGAAATTAGTACCTAGAAAGATACTAAATCAAAATGTATATCCATCCATAAAAAATACTATTGCAAAAGTATAAATTTAACATTTACGGTGGCTTCAACCTTTATTTTTTCAAAACCAATGTCCAACGGTGCCGGTGTTGAGGCATCTTCCATAGCCATAGTTTTCATTCGCATTTGGGGTTGGTTGTATCTTGGGTAATACGGCTGTGAATTATCAACGATATGAATGGCAACACCCACTTTTTGGCCAAGAGGTTCGGTAAGGGCTTCGGCTTTGCGTTTTGCCTTTTTTACGGCTCTTGATTTGAGGGTGAGTTCTAATTCATCCATTTTAGAATATTCCGTTTTTTCGAGATAGGTGTTGGCAATATCAATATCTTCGAGAGCCGCCATGACTTTACCAGCTGTTAATCCGTCGTAGACCAATAAAGAATATTGTTTGCTTTTCAGCACTTCTTTAGAGCGTAAAAAATATTTTCTATAGTTGCTGGCAAGGTCTTTGATCGTTAATTGCTTATCGATAGCTATGCCTAGATTTTTAAGGCTTTGTGCCATTTTATTTTCTTGTTCTTCAACAGATTTCCTTCCTTTTGAATCTTTCTCTTGAATCGTAATATTCAAATAGATTTTATCAGGGTCTACCAAAGTATCTACCCTAGCTGAGGTTTCTAAATAAGAAACATCTAAAAAGTTTTTTGTCTGTGACATAAGTGATGATATCGTTAATAATGCAATTAAGGTAAAAGTGTTTTTCATGACTTTGATTTAAAGGGGAAGTTACTAAATATTCTATGGAATAGGGGGTATCGATATATAAAGTGGGGCAAGTAGCGAACAATTTCTTTGAATGATTAAAAGTGGATACTTTTAACAAAGTGTCCAGAAACCGCAAAATTTTAGATAGAGTACTTGGGATATTTCTAATTCTGATAGGAATTACGATTGCTATTTTCCTTGTTCCAAGTTTAATACCCTTAATAAAAAGGACGCCCTATCAATTACTTGAGCCTGATTCAGTTATTAGACATGAGTTAGGAGTTGATTGGTTTCTTCAATTTCTTGCTTGGTCTTTGGTATATGTAATATTTAGAGGTGGCAGGGCATTTTTAAGGGACAGCAATAGTCCTCCTGAACCCGAAAAATAATTTTAGTCCCTTTTTTATCTGGTTACGGTTTAACCCACAAAAACTATTTAATCCTGTTC
>CAYGUZ010000031.1:0-10947 GCA_964353215.1 uncultured Flavobacteriaceae bacterium | reverse complement strand
GGTAAAACCTGAGTGCTGTAGAGCAAACTTTCTTTATTAGTTTCAACCCCATGGAACTGCACTTTAGAGGAACCGTCTTTATAAACCTCTAAAATGGCGTAGCCTGTCTGACCGGTCGAAAATTTACTGCCATTCAATAATCTCGCAGCCCCTTTCTTAGCGCCAGAGCCACTGACAATTTGTGGTGTGTTCTCTTCGACTATATATTGCAGCGTATGTTCATGACCGGAAGCAAAAATGACCTTGTCTGAATATTGTGCCAGAGTGACCAGACGCTTTTTTAGTTGATTGTAACGTTTGTTCTGAATATCAGCTATTGAAGCACCTGAAGTTCTTCTTAAAAGGTTAATAACGGTTCCGATAATTGGCAATGGCACTTTTCCATTACTTGGATATATGTGTTGTTTAAAAGAATATTGGCCACCATGCGAACCATAAGAAAACATTGGATGATGCATAGCGATAATAGTGGTCTTTTGACTATTGTCTTTTATGGCGTCTTCCATAGCTAAGAAAAAACGCTCTCTATCCTTTATTTCACAATCATCATTTATATCCGGTTTATTATCCCAGTTCGTGAGAAACCATTCGGTGTCTAATACAATAAGTGTTATCTCATCATTTATTTCAATCTCCTCAACTGGGCAACCATTATCTGGAGAAAAAGCTTTTTTGTCATCTAAGTATTTCTCAACATATTTCTCTTGCCTTTTAAGGCCTTCTAAATCTTCATTATACCAATCATGATTTCCTGGAATAAAAATTGGCTTTCCCTTAAAATTCACCAATGTTTTCAATTGTGCATCAAGGTGGCTTTTAGCCGCAATATAGGCCTTGGTCGAATCTTTTTTATCGGGTAAGCCTGCGGGATAAATATTATCACCTAAAAATATGGCAGTGCTGTTTGAAGGTGCGCCATCTAACTTAGACTTAAAAGATTTAAGAACTGGGTTCATTCCTCCTATTGGCGACAATCCTGCATCTCCGATCAAATAAAAAGTATGTACTGCCTCTTTATTGCTATCTACTGATTGCCCAGAAAATTCTTCTGCATATTTTGGTTTGTAAGTTGCACAACCGACTAAGAATAATACCAAAGTGGTTAAGTAAAATTTTTTCATATCACGGGGCTTGGTTCCAAAATTTCGTATTTTGGATTATTCAATATACAACTATGTCGGAGATTGTTCAAAAAGCTAAAGAATTTGTTACCGAAATTCTTAAAGATAAACTTGATAAAAAATTTCTGTACCATAATTTAAAACATACCCAACGTGTTGTCAAAAGCACTGAAATACTCCTCGAGAACCATGATTTAAACAATCAAGACCATGAAAGGTTACTGGTAGCAGCTTGGTTTCATGACACTGGTTATACAACTGGGGTCGAAAACCATGAAGAAGCAAGTTGTAAAATAGCAACTGAATTTTTAAAAAAAGAAGCTTACCCAGAAGATGATATAAAAGAAGTCGGAAGTTTGATAATGGCCACAAAGCGGCACTACATACCGCAAAATCTTCAAGAAAAAATAATTAAAGATGCCGATTCTTCACATTTTGCCCAGAAAAGCTATTGGGAAACAACAGACTTTTTAAAAGAAGAACTGAAAATGTTGGGCATTGCCAATTATAGCGAAAAGCAGTGGCGAAATGAGAATATAAAAATGTTTGGAAGCGAACATCAGTTTTACACCCCATATGCGAAGGAAAATTGGGAAAGTGCTAAACAAAAGAATCTTAAACAGCTTTTAAAAGATAAAAAAACCGAGAAAGAAATAGCTAAAAAAGAGCAACTTAAGGTAAAGTATAAAAGCGAAAGTCCAGATAGGGGCATTCAAACCCTATTCAGGGTTACCTTAAAGAATCATTTGACGCTTAGTAATATTGCCGATACCAAAGCTAACATCTTGTTATCGGTAAATGCCATAATTATTTCTGTTGCCCTATCTAATCTTATCCCAAAACTGGATAATCCTTCAAATGGCTATTTAATTTATCCAACGGTAATTTTTATCACATTCAGTGTAATTTCAATGGTGTTAGCCGTTCTAGCAACAAGACCAAATGTTACTGGTGGCAAGTTTACAAAAGAAGATGTAGAACAGAAAAAGGTGAACCTTTTATTCTTTGGCAATTTTCATAAAATGAGCTTATTAGAATACGAATGGGCCATTCAAGAGTTGGTCAAAGACAACAAGTTTATTTATTCATCTTTAACTAAAGATCTTTACTTCTTGGGGTTGGTACTCAATAGAAAATATAAGATATTACGACTTACTTATACCATTTTCATAATAGGTATCGTAATTTCTGTTCTAGCTTTTGGGGTTGCATTTAGGTTTTTTGGACCAGATAGAATGTCTTTTTAAACCCTAGGATTTCAACTCTTGCATCAAATCTTTATAAGTATATGTTTTGGTAGACTTCTTATCAGTTTTGTATAGAATTTCCGCCCGAATGGCCTTGAGGCCTGTTACACCCTGTAAACCTTCTAGTTCTACAATTTCTACGTTATTTGTAAAATACCCTTTAGACTTTAGAAACTTTACATAACGCAAATATTCCTTCTCATCTTTCTTTTGGGAATATACGATAGAAAGCTTACCCTTTTGGGTTAAACGCTCGTTTGTGCCTTTCACGTAAGATTTGTCAATTCGTTTTTTAATAATTTCATAACGTGCATTGTAGGTGCCGTCAACGTCAAATTTTTTCTCATCCATTCGAAAACGAATGGCAAGCGGAGTACTATACACTAGCATTAAAGAGGCTACATCCAATTGTATTGCGAGGTTAGGTTTTAATTCATAATGCTTATTCTCCATTTCAACCATTACCTGCAACTGCCACAATCTTAAATTATTCAGATAAAGAGAATCGAAATTTCGATTATTAGCAATTTCCTTTCCGATATACATATTGTGTTCTACCCCATCGGTCTTATAACGTTCAAAATAATGTGGAAACATTTCTTGAGCCTCTATCTGCTTCTTATCGAGCATGGCGGCCAATTTTTTGTTTATTTCCATAACACTTTCATCGTAATTACGGCGATGATCGTAATACGATTCTGTGTCCATATCAATACCGCTCTCGTAGGCTACGATTATGTCATTTAAGTACTTGTCTTCACGCTTTAAATGATGAAATACAGGGTTGATCTCTTCCTGTACAAAGTCGAAAATAGCCTGCTCACTATTTGTATATAGAGTTTCTTTGATCTCTTCTAAGTAATCATTTACCCGAAATTGAAGCTCTTCATAAATCGGCAACTTAAATTTCTTTAATGCTTCTGATAAGATGGTATTTATCTCTGAAAGTTGAATCATTAAATCTCTCTGAATAGCCAAATTACGTTCCATGGAAGAATCTTTAATGTCTATTTGACCATATAGCGGATATACATCTTTAAAAACAATTTCTTTAAATGCCGGTTGATTGCCACTAAGTTCATCGGTCATAAATCTTTTGGCCTCTTCTTGAAATTTCCAATAAACCGACGAGTGGACTGTTGTACATTCATGCTGTATGATCGCATCTATTAAATTCTGCTCTTCTTCAATAGATCTTAGTACCGCAGATACAATGTATGGCATTACATCAACGAGCTTATTTGCATTTATACTATTGAGCTCATTTGCCTTTGTGGACACCAATTCTAACACTCCCAAAAGATGTCCTTTATCCGCAATTGGGGCTAGAATAGCACTTTTAATGCCTTGTTCATATAAATTTTTATAAGGTTGGGCCTTACCCTTAGATTTCTTATAATATTTCTCCACATTAGAAATAGCGTAATATGTGCTGTCTTTCAATAGCTTTCCATAAGAATAATCACATAACATCGCGTCACATGATTCCATTTCTTGCCCTTTTAAAAGATAGCTTTCTATTCCCTTACCATGTATTTTAAGAAATTTATTCGTGTTCTGGTCATAACCTGCAAATCCAACACCAATTCCATTTAAATTAAAAAGAGAACTAAATGTGTTTTGAAAATCGAGCATAAAATTATCACTCCCGCGCTTGTTGCTTCCTATAAGGGTCGACTTTATTTCAGAGATGGAATGCTCGGCCGTTACATCGAACATATTCGAAATAACGAAACCTTTTGATATAAAACTATTAGGCGGAATCTTCTCTTTCCAAAGTTCTAAGTCTTCAAAATTCTCCAGTAATTCATCGACATCGCCCTGATTCAGTTTTTTTGCTTTTTCCGTTGGAATAAGCTCTATAAAATCGGCATTGTATAAAATACGATAATGACGTATAACACCATTTTTATCGGGAATATCATAAAAAAGCGGTCTTTTAAAATCGAGCATATAGCCGTAATGGAAACTTAAGATTACCGTACACTGCATGATATAATGCAAATGATCGGGCATATTTCTCATCTCAAGCTCAAAACCTTGCCCTGCATCTTCAATAATTTTTTGAAAACGTTTTGAAGAATTAAAAACCAAATTTTCAAATGCTATAGAGGCAGTTTTTATCTCGTTATGGGTTAAAACCGGCGAAAAGGTATCTGCTAAAATAGTGCCAATGACGTCTTTTCTTTTTTCCAAAACAGAAAGGTCATCAAACCCATCTCTTAGTTCAGGATACGGTGCCTGTTGCTCAAGCACATACTTGGCCCTAGCAGCCAATGATTTATCTTTGCTATTCAGCTGCTCGTCATAATAATTAAGAAGCTTATTAAAACTAACCTGTTGCACCATAGGCGCCTCACCATTATAATCCTGTTTCATACCTCTATTGGTCTTGGTTTGCCTAGTAAAATTACAAAAAGAAGAAATACGTTATTGTTAACGCAATATTTATGGTTTTGAGTACTTTTTTAAGATATTTAAAGAAATTTAAAGCATGTCTTCATTTTCAAGATTGAACAATGCCTATGCCACCGCAAAGCGTATTTCTTTCAATGATGCTACCAAGTTGGTTTTTTTTAGTGATTGTCACCGGGGCGACAATAGTTTTGCGGACGATTTTGCGAACAATAGAAACATTTATTTTCATGCCTTGAATCATTATTACAACCAAGGTTTTCAGTACTGTGAGCTTGGTGATGGAGATGAACTTTGGGAGAACTTGAATTTTGAATCCCTTTTTGAAGCACATAAAAACGTTTATAAGCTCTTACGTCAATTTCACTTAGAAAATAGATTACACATGGTTTGGGGCAATCACGATATGGTTTATCGTGACCAGGCCTACGTAGACAAACATCTATCAAGCTATTTTGAGCCTATTGATGGGGTAGACAAAGAACTTTTTGAAGGCTTAACCTATAGCGAGGCATTGCTGCTTACCCATGAAAAAACCGGACAGGAAATTTTTTGCATGCATGGACATCAAGCAGATTGGTGGAACTACATATGTTGGCGTATTGGTAGGTTTTTGGTGCGTATTTTATGGAAACCTTTGCAGGTAGTAGGCATTGCGGATCCAACTAGTCCTGCCAAAAATTACAAAGAACTTATCAGAATCGAAAAGCGGATTAAACGCTGGATCGTAAAAAATAAATTAAAAATAACCATCGCAGGCCATACGCATAGACCCCGTTTTCCAGAGCCAGGTCAAATTCCGTTTTTTAATGATGGTAGCTGTGTCCATCCAAGAAGTATAACAGGCATTGAGATTGAAAACGGTCAAATCACACTAATTAAATGGCAAATAGCCACCAAACCAGATGGTACTTTGCAAATTGTACGTTTGGTGTTAGAAGGCCCTCAAAAATTAGTTGATTATATTGAAACATAGCACCTCGTCGAAAAACGCAAGGATTTAACAGCTCTTTATCAAGACTGTGGCAAGGTATTTGTTAATTTTAATTGATTTTACCGACTGATTATTAAGATGAAACAAATTCTTATAGTTCTAATTTTTGTCTTTTGTAGCGGCTTTTTAGCTGCGCAAGGAGATATTCC
Organism: uncultured Flavobacteriaceae bacterium; assembly: GCA_964353215.1. Taxonomy (GTDB): domain Bacteria; phylum Bacteroidota; class Bacteroidia; order Flavobacteriales; family Flavobacteriaceae; genus Croceitalea. Next base: position 5,021 of record CAYGUZ010000031.1, on the reverse strand, counting down.
TACCACTAAACCTTTAAAAGTTGGTGCCAAGAATAATCTCGATGTTAAAGCCAGCAATAAAGGCACATCACTAAGAATACCCTCAATATTGGATGAAAACCTTATCTCTAAAAATAATAAGCCAACTATACAAATGTTGCCTACTAGAGAACTGGTAAGTGCTGGGCATGATATGGTTATTGACCCTAAAGTTGGAGAACGTGAAAAAAAGGGTTCTAAAGAACATTTTGGGGATCAATATCTAGGTGATGTAAAAACTGGAGCTAAGTTTATAGGTATTGTTTGTAGAGATCATGAATATGTAGATGGTGATCGTGTGAAGATTTATTTAAATGGTGAAGTAGTAGAACCTAATATTTTACTATCAGGTTCCTATAAGGGTATAAATATTGATTTAACTAAAGGGTTTAATCGAATAGATTTTGAAGCATTAAACCAAGGCTCATCTGGTCCTAATACAGCTCAAGTTATTATTACTGATGATTTAGGGAAAATTATACATAACAACAAGTGGAACCTTTCTACCGGTTCTAAAGCCAGCATGGTTGTTGTTAAAGAGGAGGAGTAAAATTTCAGTTTAAAACCAACTCTTAACCAAAAAATCATTCTCCAGGTTTATAAGTTTTCTTAGCTCTTTTTAAAACATCTTCTCGGTAATAAAGAACGTCTTTCCAATCCACATCCGCATATTTTTGAATCTGGTCATCAAAATGTGGAGAATCTGGGTTACCGCTTTGCCCTCCGGCTAAAATGGTTTTGGCTTTTACTTTTTCTCCAAACTCTACAGCAGCGACAAAACTATTACCACGCGTTCCATATAATTTCTTAGCCCCTTCTGTTGTATATCTTGCTCCGTAAGCTGCTAAAGCACCCCATGTGCCAGAAGCAAACCCAATTGGGATACTTGGTTTACTATCATCAAAATTTTGACGGATATCACCGCTTAGTCGTTGGTATCGATTCACCTCGCCCCATGGCAATTGCCATGTATCAAATTTTTGGGATAACTCGAGCAATGTGGCCAGAAAAACGGTAAGCTTTTCACTATCTGGAGAATCGTTGCCCCAATATTCTATTAATTCCATACTACTTAAACCAGGAAGTCTTTTACCCAACTTAAAATAATTTATTGCATAAAAATGAGCCAAAGTCATAGCCACGGATTCTTTTGAGGTGGTATAATTCCATTTTCTCAAAGTTTCAATAGCACCTTTCATGTCTTTGTTAATCTCCCTATCATAAGCTTTTATCAAACCTGGAATCAAAGCTCTAAAAGCTGGCAAATATGGGTCGTGAGCTATTTTGATTAGACTATCCAAAGTATAACCATTTCTATCTTTAAGTAATTCTATCGCATGCACCCCACGAAAATTTTCTTGGTCACGAGACATATAATAGGGATAGTCTTCTTTCTTAGGGCTAAATTCCGCAGCAGAAGTGTATGGTGTAGAATTGCAATTCTGTATCCATCCATTTTTAGGATTTAATACCAAAATATTTTCATCCACCGTATGCAAGCCTTGCCAATCGGTCTTGGGGTTAAAACCGTCCACGGGTTTTGAATAATCAAAACTTACATCACGTTTAGGGACAAAGTTGCCGTGAAAATATGCAATATTCCCTTCGGCATCTGCATATACTGTATTGTTACTAGAGTTGGTTCTAATATCCATCATTTCACGAAAACCTTTATATCCATCTTGCTTGGTACGTATAAAAGATTGTTTCAAAGCTTTTACCGGTTCCCACATCATTGCAGAGGCCGTCCACATTCCATCCGCCATATGCGTAATGGGGCCATGGTGTGTTCGATATGCAGGGTAGCTTCTTGTTTTAAGAGTATCCCCATCTTGGTATTTTAAACTTATTTCTGAAACTTCAACAGGCCGTAATTCCTCACCATATTGATACATGATGTTTCCATCTAACGAAGTAATATTTTCCTTAAACTCATCCATCACATCAGTATAAGTCGAAGTGTGCATCCATCCCGTTTTTTCATTAAATCCTTGGTAGACAAATAACTGCCCCCAGGTTACTGCTCCATAGGCATTAAGCCCTTCTTCACTGACTACATGAACTTCTCCCCTGAAATAAAACGAAGTATGCGGATTAATCAATAACATGGCATTGCCAGATTGTGTTAATTCACCAGAAATAGCAATACCATTTGAACCTTGAGGTTCAGCCATCTCTTCTTCTTGTTGAATGCTAATTAATGCAGCTTGAGGAACTTCCATCTGGCTTTCATAAAAAGCTTTTATCTTTCGAGTGGAAATACGTTCAATATCACCCCCAATAGAACCCTCACTGAAATACATCGGCATCCATGGTTCAAAACGGGTCAATAGTTTTGGTTTGACCTCTGGGTGTATGTGTAAGTAATAGTTGATACCATCCGCAAAAGCATCACATAATTCTTTTAACCATTTTGGACTTTTTTCGTAGTTAGCCTTTGCCTCAGCTTCGGTCATAAATAATTTGGCCCTTAAATCGCTGTAAAGTGCATCTTTACCTTCTACTTCGGCAAGCCTACCTATTGCCCAGATATAATTCTGCTCAACACGATTAAAATCATCTTCACATTGTGCGTACAAAAGTCCGAAAACGGCATCTGCATCTGTTTTTCCATAAATATGGGGCACACCATAATCATCGCGGATAATCTCAATGTTTTGGGCTTGATCTTGCCAACGTTCAACTTCCGTTTTTGGTTCCGTTTTTGTCTTACAAGAAAACGTTATGAGAAATATATAAATGAAATAGACAGAGCGCATAAGAGATTTGTTTTACACCATGAAAATACGAGAATTAGTCGCTATTTACTAATTACCAACTTCCGCTTGCTCCACCACCACCTGAACTGCCACCGCCACCCGAAAAACTGCTTGAACTGCTACCAGAACTTGAACCAAATGAATGTGAACCAGAAGATGAAAAAGTTTTTCTCATATAACTCTTATTGGTTTTAAACCAAGAAATATCTAAACCCTCTTTCCCCTTTAAACGAATTTTTACTAATGCAATTAACAAAGCAATCCCAAAAAAGGGCGCCAAAAGCCATAAAAATTGCTTAGGCTTATCTAATAAATATTCATATTTTTTTAAATCAGCGCCAAAAATAGCAGAGCCAGCAATTAAAGGAATAATAATGAAGACCAACCCAAAAGAGCTGCTTAACCCTGCAAATGGAACCATGAAAAGTCCATGAAAAAATCCAAGCTTCCCTATAAACATGCCCCTAAAAACTTCGATTAAATTTCGATATGATTTAACAAAAAAGAACCCTCCAACACCTACAAAAAGTGATAAAAAACCAACCATAAATATGATTCCTATGTTTTTATTCTTCTTTTCACTTGCTGCTATCTCAGCTTTGAGTTCCTCAAGAGTTTCTGGGTTTTTTAGATATAAGATTATTTCATCTGTTGCAGCATTAATTCCTTCAAAATAGAGTTCTTCTTTAAACCTAGGAATCATTGTATTCCTAATAATTCTTGAAGCGACCGCATCAGTAATATAGGGTTCTAAACCGTAGCCAACTTCAATTCTAACTTCTCTATCATTACTAGAAAAGAGTATAAGTAAACCATTATCTTTATCTTTCTGCCCTAGCCCATTTTGGTTAAAAACTTGGTTAGCATAATTCTCAATAGTCTCATTGCCCAATTCTCGTATCGTTAATACTGCCAATTGATTGGTGGTTTCAGTCTCAAAATCGTAAAGTTTTGTTTTTAATTCTTCTAACTGGTTTGGGGCAAATATTCGAGCGCTGTCGGTAACTATTTCACGCAATTCGGGATAATTGCTTTGAGAGAAAACAGAAAATGAAATTGATAAAAAAAGAAGTAAAATACCTTTTTTGAACATAGTACAATTAAAGACCAACATCTCAAAGATACATTAGTTGCTTAAAAGTTAAATTGAAGTCATTACATCAACATATCTGTATCCTTTTTTCTTCAATTTCAAGTATCTTGCAATTCTTATTTCAAACAATTTTAATGGCAGAGAAAAAAGTAAGCATCTTAAAAGCCTTCAAGACCATAATATGGCCGCGAAGAAAATTGGTTTTTATCGGTTTATTGTTAATTGTTATCAGTAAGGCAGCCAGTTTTGTAGCTCCGGTTTCGCTACGCTACTTTTTAGATGATATTGTACCCAATAAAGATTACGACTTACTCAAGATTTTGGTCGTTGTGGTAGTTCTATCATTTTTGGTGCAGGCGGTTATGTCATTCTTGCTAACCAAAGTTTTAAGTATTCAAGCCCAGTATATGATTTCTGAACTCAGGGCACAGGTTCAAAAGCAAGTACTTTCGCTACCCATACGTTTTTTTGATAATACGAAATCGGGGGCACTGGTATCTCGAATCATGAGTGATGTTGAAGGGGTTCGCAACCTCATAGGGACTGGGCTGGTACAATTAGTAGGAGGAACCATAACGGCTGTAGTTTCTTTGATTCTACTATTGCGAATTAGCCCTACCATGACCTTATTAACTTTTGTTCCATTAATTGCATTCGCACTTATCGCACTTAAAGCTTTTAAAATCATACGCCCGGTATTTAGAGAACGTGGTAAAATAAACGCCGAAGTTAAAGGAAGATTAACAGAAACCCTTGGTGGAATTAGAGTAATAAAAGGTTTCAATGCAGAAGAACAAGAGGGAAAAGTTTTTGAAAGCGGTGTAGATAGGCTCTTTCAAAATGTAAAAAAGAGTTTGACCGCCACTGCAGTAATGACCAGTTCGTCTACTTTTCTCTTAGGTTTGGCCACCACCGGAATTATGATGGGCTATGGAGGCTATAAAATGATGCAGGGAGAATTGACTACTGGAGAGTACTTTGAGTTTACTTTTTTATTAGCATTAATGGTGGCTCCTATCGTTCAGATGAGCAATATCGGCAGCCAGTTAACCGAGGCTCTAGCTGGTCTTGATCGTACTGAAGAATTAATGAACGAAACTTCAGAATCTGATGAAAAAGACCGGACTATTCAACTTTCAACTATACATGGA
>CAYGUZ010000030.1:10745-11015 GCA_964353215.1 uncultured Flavobacteriaceae bacterium | reverse complement strand
CGCTATTTCTAACGGACTGCAAATGTATATATATTTTTATTTAATCAAAACAAAATATCAAAAATTTTAATTAAACATGCATTCTCATTTTTTCTTTCTTTTTAACCAGTTTTCTTTCTATTGAACTGCAGGCAGAATCAATAGCCTCTTCAAAAGATTTACACTGCTTCTTCACCACAAACTTATCACGCGGAACATTAATCTTGATTTCAACAATCTTATTTTCTTTTGAACTGGTATTTTCTACCTTCAAATACACATCAGAACTGA
>CAYGUZ010000030.1:0-10735 GCA_964353215.1 uncultured Flavobacteriaceae bacterium | reverse complement strand
ACTGATTACTTTATCATAAAATAATTCTAGTTTATCCATTTTTTCTTGAACAAAATCGATAAGTTTTCGGTCGGCAACAAAATTTACAGATTGTACATTTACCTTCATAAGATGCGTTTTTAGGTCTGCTCGATACAGACAGGTTAACAGTTACAAAGATTTTACTCTTTGTTTCTAGGATGGGCATTTGCATATACTTTCTTTAGTTCGGCAATACTATTATGAGTATATACTTGGGTCGATGCCAAGCTTGAATGCCCCAACAACTCTTTCACAGCATTTAAATCAGCCCCCTTGTTCAACAAATGTGTTGCGAACGTGTGCCTAAGAATATGTGGACTCTTTTTGACCTTAGGACTAACCATACTAAGGTACTTATTTATAACCCTATAAACAAGGGTTTCGTATATTTTATGACCTGATTTTGTCAAAAAAAGTGAATCACCATTATTAATAATTTCTAGCTTTGAGCGCTCTTCAATGTATCTATTCAATAAAGGGATAATAGTTGGCAACAGCGGCAAAATACGCTCTTTGTTACGCTTACCTAAGACCTTGAGGGTAGTTCTTGCGCCATTAAAGTCATTAATTTTTAAATTTAATAATTCAGCCCGTCTTATCCCTGTAGTGTACAAGAGCTCAATCAATAACTTATCACGTGTTCCTTCAAAGCCATTACTAAAAGGAATCTGTCTTAAAATTTTCTCCATCTCCAATTCCGAAAAAGGAACCTCTATTTTCTTTTTAGTCTTTAGTGCCTTGTGTTTGGCCAGCGGATTCTTGGAGATAGCCCCTATTTTCTGAAGAAACTTATAGTAGGCCTTTAATGAAGATATTTTTCTATTTACAGTTCTGTTCGAGATACCTGTATTGACGAGTTTAACTATCCAACTTCGAATAATAGTGTATGGAACAGCATCAATTTGTGCGTAATCATATTCCTTAGTAGTAAAAGATATAAACTCTAAAATATCTTTATGATAGGCATTTACGGTATGTCGAGAATAGTTTTTCTCTAAAGATAAATAAGAAACAAAGGCCGCTACTGACATATTTCAAAGTTACACTTTTACCTTTTCAAAATTACCCAATAAAAAACCCGTTCAATGTTGAACGGGTTTATAGTATGTAGAATCTTAGTGGACTTTAAATTTCCTCTTTATCTCTTAGGCCTTGAATATATTCTGCCTTTTGAATTTCTGCTCTACGCTTTACCGAAGGTTTTGTAAACTGTTGACGCTTACGCAATTGACGCATCGTACCGGTTTTGTCAAACTTTCGCTTGAAACGCTTTAAAGCCCTATCGATATTTTCTCCTTCTTTTACTGGTATAATTAACATTGGCTACAACCTCCTCTCTTTAAGTGATACCCGTTCTTAAACGGGGATACAAATATACAAATGAAATTTATCAAAAAAAGATTTATTCCATACTTATTTAAGCAATCTATTATTTACTAGGCGAACGATACTCTTTTTTATCAATTACGATCTTAGCGATAATCTCACGCAATATTTCTGAAGTTCCGCCCCCTATTGGCCCTAACCTACTATCCCTAAGCATTCTTGCCATGGGGTAGTCTTCTATATAACCATAACCACCTAAAAACTGAAGACAGCCATATGCGACTTCATCGGCCATTTTAGTCGACTTGAGTTTTGATATGGTCGCTTCTTTCACGGCATACTCCCCTTTATCAAGCATCGCAACTACTGCATAATTATAATGCTTGCACAGTTCCATATCCGCATGTAAATCCACAAAACGATGGCGCAAGGCCTGAAATTTATTTATGGTCTGCCCGAAAGCTTCTCGTTCAGACATATACTGCAAGGCATAGTCTAAGGTATACTCTGCCCTAGCATGGGCATTTACGCCCATTACCAGGCGCTCTAACGCAAAGGCTTCCATAATAAAAGTAAAACCTTTACCTTCTTCGCCCATTAAATTAGATACAGGAACCTCCACATTATCAAATGCCAATTCTGCCGTATCGGACGCTCTCCATCCTAGTTTATTTAATTTGTTCGCCGAAACCCCAGGGCTATTTCTATCAACAATAAATATGCTTATTCCTTTATTGCCCGCTGCCGGGTCGGTCTTTGCTGCCAATATGATATAATCTCCATAGACCCCATTGGTGATAAATGTCTTTGAGCCATTGATAATATAAACATCTCCTTTACGCTCAGCGGTGGTGCGCATTCCAGCGACATCGCTACCACCAAAAGGCTCTGTAACCCCCAGACAACCTATTTTTTCGCCATTAACACTAGGAATTAAATATGCTTGCTTTTGGTCTTCATTCGCATTTTTATTTAAATGTGTCATGGCCAAATAAACATGTGCCCACATTGCGGCTGCAAAGCCACCAGAATTGATCTTTTGTAATTCTTCAAGGAAGATGACCGTGTAGAAAAGATCTAACCCTAATCCTTCATGACTTTCTGGGGTAGCTAAACCAAAATAGCCCATCTCACCGAACTTTTTCCAAATAAAACGTTCTATGGTACCTGATTCTTCCCATTTATCTATATGAGGAACTACTTCTTTCTGTAAAAAATCTTTTAGGCTTTCCCTAAAAAGTTGATGTTCTTCGGTGAAGTACATACTATTCATGCGTAATTTTTTAGAGTGACAAATATAATGCTATTCTCTCGAGTTTCTCTGAAGGAAAACCGTCAAGATTCGTTAATTCGTCAAAGGAATTAATACCTCCGCTAACATCCCTCAAATCAACAATTTTTTCTGCAAGAGGATAGGAAATATATACCAACGAAGCAATTTCTTTGACCGTAGCAGAATTAATATTAATCTTTTCAATTCTTGGTGGATGCAATACCTGAAACTTTTTTAAAACCCTATTGGCGACCTCAACATCCAAACCATAAACATCATACAATTGGTCGCCAACCAAAAAACCGCCTAATCTATCTCGAAATTTTATAATACGTTCAGATAACTTAGATCCTATTCCGTTGATCGTCCTCAAGTCGGCGGCAGTAACCTGATTTAAATCACGAACGACCATAGCAGCTTTTGTCTTTGTATTCGTAGAAGTATTTTGCGAAGTTTGTTTTCTATCAGCTTTCACCCAATCGGGAAACTTGAAATAAGGAGCAATCTTATTCAACAATGAATCGTTGACCTTCGTGACTTCTTGAAATTCTTCTTTCGAATTTATGTATTTGTTTAAACTTCTAAAGGCGATAAGTCTATCTATTTCTTCAACTGACATCCCTAGGGTATATCCTTTATAATCAGTAATAAAGTTGGGATTAAATGGGTAAATTTCAAAAGTATCCTTTAATCGAGAAATCTGTTTTAGACTGTCTATTCTAGATTGTTCGGCTCCATCAACAGTTATTCTAGAAGCTTCAAGCTTAAAAGGCTTTAGCTTCACATAAAAAAATACTCCTTGCAGAAATACTATGATCAGTAACAAAAAGAAAATCCCACTTCGTTCTTGTTTATTAAACTTGAAGTGGGATTTAAAATTTTTCAATCAAATAAAGTATTAGGCGTACGCCTTTTTTATAGCATCCAAATAGCGCTTTAACTGTTTTTTGACAACTGGGAATAAGAAATAAAGACCTATCATGTTAGGAAATACCATTGCAAAAATCATTGCATCTGAAAATGCCCATATGGAATCCATACTAGCCGCAGCACCTATTACAATAAATAAGCAAAATAAAAATTTGTAAGTCAAATCCGTTCTCTTTCCTCTACCAAACAAGAACTTCCAAGATTGAAGCCCATAATAAGACCAAGAAATCATTGTAGAAACTGCAAAAAGCACAACCGCAATGGTAAGGAAAATGTTAGAATAAGGTATGTATTTAGCAAACGCCTGCGATGTAATGCCTGCTCCTTCATAAGAAATACCATCTATAAGCACTGCTCCAGATCCATCACCACCGTAATCAAATACACCACCAAAATTAAAAATGACAATAACCAATGCTGTCATGGTACAAATAACAACTGTATCTATAAATGGTTCTAACAAAGCAACAAGACCTTCTGAGGCTGAATATTTAGTTCTAACTGCTGAATGCGCTATAGAGGCTGAACCAGCACCCGCTTCGTTTGAAAAAGCAGCTCTTTTAAAACCAACGAGCAACACCCCAATCAAACTTCCCACTCCTATAGCTGTTGGATTAAATGCTTCTGTAACAATTAAAGAAACGGCATCATCTATAAGTGTAAAATTGCTTAGGATGATGTATAAACAGGCAACAATATATAATATAGCCATAAATGGCACTACTTTCTCTGTTACCTGCGCAATTCTTTTAATACCACCAATAATTATAATACCGACTATTATAGCCAAAACCAAACCTACTATTGCACCGGCGGCAGTACTTTCCCAATTAAACAATTCTTTAATAACAATAGTAGCTTGGTTAGATTGTGCAGCATTACCGCCACCAAACGAACCACCAATACAAAATATTGCAAACAAAGCAGCTGCTATTTTACCTAAGGTTTTAAAACCTCTTTCTCTTAAACCCTTGTTTATATAATACATTGGTCCACCATAAACGGTACCATCCGCACCTACATCTCTATACTGAACTCCAAGAGTACACTCTACAAACTTCGTAGACATCCCCAATAAACCACAAACTATCATCCAAAATGTAGCACCTGGTCCACCTAGGGCAATCGCCAACGCCACACCAGCTATATTACCATTACCCACTGTACCTGAAACAGCAGTCGCCAAAGCCTGAAAGTGGCTTACTTCGCCCTCTTCGCTTTCATCACGAATCGTATCGGGAATATCACCATCTTCGGTCATGTGCTGCTCGACTTTTTCAAGCCCATATTTTTCAACCTCTTCGTATTTACCCCTTACCACATTAATAGAAGTCCAAAAATGTCTTACGTTTGGAAATCCAAAGTAAATAGTGAAAAACAAAGCGCTCCCAACCAATAAAACAAGTACAAAAGGGATGTCAGGATCTTTCCAAACCAAGAAAAAAATGACTTCGTTAAAGAAATTAGATATAGGCGCAAAAGCTTGATCGATTTGCTGATCTAACCCCACATCTTCTGATTCTTGAGCAATTGCAAATAGTGGTAACAGAAAAGACAAAATCGTAAGAAGTCTATACTTCATAATATATTATTTGGTTATGTTAAGTTGTTGTAAAGTCGACAATATCTTAAAAAAAAACATCTAATCAAATTTTACAAGGGTTAAACTAATCTAATTGAAACATAAGATTGAGTTTATTGATTTGTTCTGGCCTACCCAGAACGATAACCTTACCTTTTGGCTCTAGTTCTAAATCGGCTTCAGGGTTGATAATGTAATTTCCACTTGGCGTAATATAGCCAATAATGGTGCACCCTGTTTTTCTTCGAAGATCTAAATCGCGAATTGAATTACAAACCATTTTACTGGCAAGATTATCAATTTTAACTTCTTCTAAGTTCGTGGTATGCTCACCTTCGATAGAAAGTTTATCCATAAAGGTTATTAAATCTGGCATTACGACCAATGAAGCCATATGGTCGCCCCCGATTTTATCTGGCATAATAACCTTATTTGCACCCGCAAATTCAAGCTTTTTAACAGAAGTTAACTGAGATGCCCTACTGATAATGAACAACTCGTTGTTCATTTGTCTTGCTGATAAAACCACAAAAAGATTAACCGCATCATCGGGTAACGCGGTCACCAAATACTGCGCCCTTTCAATACCTGCCGCTAATAAGATCTCGTCTTCATTTACATCACCTTGAACGAACAGAACCTCATCTTCATGAGCCTCTATAAGCTTTTCATCTTTTTCTATAACTACAAAGGGCTTATTATAAGCACTTAGTTTTTCAGCGGCCTGCTTTCCGTTTCGACCAAAACCACAAACGATTACATGATTTGAAAGACCATTAATTTTATTCTTCACACGCTTTTTCTTTAAAAGTTGCAATGAGTTTTTACTCAAAATATATTCTGATATCACAGAAATGGCAAAACCAAATATAAATACACTTGATATTATTAAAAATACGGTAAAAATCTTAGCATCTTCCCCAAGCGGGCGCACCTCTGAGAACCCTACGGTAGTCACCGTAATCACGGTCATGTAAAAAGCATTTACCCACGTAAAATTGTAGCAGTAGTGATACCCTAAAACACCAATCGCCAGAACAAGGCACATTAAGGTTAGTGCCCATGCTATCTTCGATTTAAATAGCTTTAGCATAGTTATAAATCAAATACTGATGTTCGCTTTGTGTAGACAAGGTCTTTAATCTTTAGCCAGAAAGCGATAAAAAGATATAAAGCAAATCCGAAACCGAGGGTGGCGAAGGTCAAATAGATAAATGTGGTGCGCACTACCCTTGCCCTTATACCCCAGCGTTCCGCAATTCTTCGACAGACCTCGAAACCCCTTTTTTGAAAAAAATATAATATGTCATATATCCAGCGCATAATCAAAATTAGCCATTTTCATTTAAAAGGGTTATGCCTAAACTACATTGCAAACATTTATTTTCTTTACAATACTGATTGTACAACTGTATTTTAGATTGACTCTCGAATGCGTTTTTAGTTTTATAGCCAATACTATTGTATTTTTCAATGATTGAATTCTTTTCGGGCTTCAGGTTTCTCATCAAAAGAAACAAGGTATCATCTATAGTTTTACCCAAGCTCTTGGCATAAGAGAATTTAATCGGTATAATCGTATTGATGACAATAAGGTCGATAAAATTCTTAGTCAATTTCTTTCTTCTGGATTTTGACTCTTTACCGAATGTAAAATGGGTATCCCAATATGAATTTGCGTAAAGATCAAATAGCGCATATATTTCCTCTATGTTCTTTACTTCAATAAGTTTACTAAACAGGTTATGATTTGTGCTATAAAGGCTTGCCAACTGAGACAACCTTAGTGTAGGAAAGTTGTTAGGTCTTAAACCAAAAAAATTAAGTTTTAATACCTGTTCATTATTTAGCTGGAATTTGGTACGGAGAAAATTAAATTCTTTTTGATGGTTTTGATAGTATTCATCGGTAAGCTCTTGATCTTCTAATAAATTGGCCATTCCAAACAATAAACTTTCCAAAGCAATGGAATTGTTCTGAAGTTTTCTAACTACGGAAAAGTCCAATGCCTCTGAAATACTCAAAAAAGCATTACCATTTAGAGCCGTTCCAAAATTCTTAAGTAACATTGAAAAAAGTACATGCTCCCAATCATTGTTCGATTGTTTCAATAAAGAGGAAATTAGTGCTGACTTTGATTCAAGTCTCTCAATATATAGTCTTTCTAACCAATTTTCTATTTGAAATCCGTTTACCGATTTAAAGTCTTTCTCACAATTGATAAACTTTCGCTTCGGATTATCCATTAGGGCCTTATAAGCCTGAAGAAGGGAAGGGCTTATATAATTTCTTAGCTCTAAAGTGGCAATTTCAGAATTATCTTTTCTAAAAACGTCAACATCATGTTCCCAAACCACATGTAGAATTACATTGTCGTAATTGGGGTCGGTCTCATGATTATGAGCATACCAATCAGAAGCTTTCAAATGTATTTCTACATTACCGGCCCATAATTGTTCATTGATTTCAATTTTTGCATTAAAAAAATCAGGGCCCGCGTTTTGATTGTGCAGGCCCGAACCGTGTATGGTTAGAGACTCTTTTTTGGAAGTCTCCAGTTGCCCTAATGGCAACTTTTTAGTTTTCCAAATAAAATGTAATAGGTCTTCGCGCATGGGTCTAAGAAGAAATAGTGGTGGTTTCTATTCTACTCTATCCCCATCCCAATTCATAAAACCTCCTTCTAGGTTATACGCTTTTTCTATTCCTATGCTGTTCATAATAGCACAGGCTTGCCCACTTCTATTGCCTGAACGACAATACACATAAAAGTTTTTGGATTTATCTAATTTTTCAAGTTCATCTAAAAATTCTTGCCCTAAATAGATATCAATGTTTGTGGCATTAGGAATATAGCCTTCTTCAACTTCCTCAGGAGTACGAACGTCCAAAATAAAAGCGTTATCATCTTTTTTAAGCTGCTCGGACCATTCTTCTTGTGTTAAATTCATCTTTTTAATTAAATTAAGTTTTGTAAAAATAAAAGTCCGGAGCATAACTCCAGACTTAAAACTATTTATTTTTCTAATTAAACTTTTATTGAACATCCTATCGCCCTAGTCTTTGTGACTTTTACTTCTTCACCGGCCAAAAGGGCATCAACTGCATTTTCTGCATATTTTTCTTCTACTTTCGAGGCATCTTGATAATTATCATCTATGGCACCAATGTACCTAACGACATTGCCCTTATCGGTTTTTTCTAAAAGGTATACGTGTGGTGTTTTGGCAGCTCCATATTTAGGATATATTTTTTGGCCTTCGTCTAAGACATAAGGAAAAGTAAGACCTTTTTCTTTTGCCCTTGACTTCATTTCCTCAAAACTATCACCTGGTTTTACCTCGGGGTTATTCGGGTTTATGGCAATTACCGGAAAACCTCTAGACTTGTATTTTTCATTCAAAGCAATAATTCTATCTTCATACGCAACGGCATAAGGGCATGTATTACAGGTAAATATTACAAAAAAACCTTTTGCTTCTTTATAATCGGCAAGAGAAATCATGTTACCGTCGATATTTTTCAATGAAAAATCGGTTGCGACATCCCCTATTTCATAACCTAGTACTTCTTTATCATTATTTACGAATGACATTGTAATTACGACTAAGGCTAGTAATCCAATTATCTTAAATTTTCTCATATCTATTCGTTTAAAAATTTATCTAGTTCAGTATTGAGCTCCTCATAAGTAAAACCATGAGGATAAAAAATTCGTTTTTCCTTATTATATATCAATGTCGCCGGAATTCCGCCCTCCCAATCCACATCGATCTTAGGTATCCATTCGTTCATTTTTGGATCATCTAAAATTACCACTTGGCCTTTCAATTCTTTTTCTTTTACAAACGGAACCAATTTTTTCTCCCACATAGAAGGCATATCGAGACTTACCAAGATCATTTCGACATTATTATTTTTTTGCTCTTCATAGGTTTTTTCAAAATCAGGAAGTTCTGCAACACAGGGTTTGCACCAGGTGGCCCAAAAGTTTATAATATATGTTTTATCATCTTTTCTTTCGAGCAAAGGCCGCAAACCTTCGTAGTCATAAATGGGAAATTCAATTGCAACCTTTTTTTCGGATAAATCAGCTTCAGTTTTAACTTCTATGACCTTAATGGTCTCGACCTTATTTTTTGAACCACAAGAACTTAAAAATACTAGTGATAAAATCCCCAAAAGCAGTAATTGTTTCATTTGCTGTTATTTAAACTTAAAATTAAATAAACTCAAAAGGCTTCTTAAAGCTTTAACACAAAATTGGCTTGTGTAAATTTTGAAGTATGAAGTCAATTGACATACATTTGTATGTACAATTATTGTAATGACATGAATGTCGAGAGAATAATTAAGACCAAAAAAGAAATGTCCATTGAGACTAAGACGATAATCCATTTGGCCTTAGTTAACTCAAAACTCACTGATGCCATGACCCAAGCTCTTAAACCTTTTGATGTTTCACTGCAGCAGTTCAATGTTTTACGGATTTTAAGAGGGCAAAAAGGCTCCCCAGCCAACCTTTCAACACTCAATGAACGAATGGTTGCAAAAATGAGCAATACTACCAGACTGGTTGACAAGCTTTTACTCAAGGGTTTTGTAAAAAGACAAATATGTCCTTCAAACAGACGTAAGATTGAAATAAATATTACCCCAGAAGGCGAACATTCGTTAAAAGAAATGGACAAAGCCATAGAACTTGCCGAAGCTGAGGTTTTAGTAGGCTTTACCCATCAAGATTTAGAAGAATTAAATACTTTACTAGATAAATTTTAAAAATGAACAACACTTTAGAAACTAGAACTTGGCGTTATGCCACGAAGAAATTTGACGCTAGTAAGAAAGTATCATCAGAAGATTTTGAAACTTTACTTGAAGCAACACGCTTAAGTGCCTCTTCATACGGATTACAGCCTTACAAAATTCTTATTATTGAAAATAAGGACATAAGGGAAAAGTTAAAACCTGTTTCTTGGGGGCAATCACAGATTACCGATGCTTCTCACCTCCTTGTATTTGCGAGCTTAACCAATTTTGGTTCTGAACTTGTAGATAGTTACGTATCAAACGTTTCAACAACCAGAAATATTCCAGAAGAAAGCTTAAAAGAGTACAGTGACTTTATGAAGTCCAATCTTTTAGATTTATCTAAGGAGGTTAAAGAAAATTGGACCGCCAAACAAGCATACATAGCCTTAGGAAACTTAATGCAGGCAGCAGCAGAGTTAAAAATAGACACTTGCCCAACGGAAGGTTTTGAAGCTGATAAATATGACGAAATCTTAGGGCTTGCAGCAAAAGGATTAACGGCAACCGTGGTTTTACCCATTGGATATCGGTCTGAAAAAGATCAAACGCAACATTATGCCAAAGTTCGTAAATCAAAGGAAGAATTATTTACACACATATAGTTAACAATTATTAATATCAACAAAAATTAATTTTAGAAAAAATGAAAAAAAACATTTTAAGTTTAGCATTGGCTTTAGTATTTGGAGCAACCGCAATTGCAAATCCAATAGATGGAGAAAAAAAAGAAGTAAACACCGAAACCAGTAAGGTAACTTGGAAAGCTTATAAAGTTACAGGTTCACATACAG
>CAYGUZ010000029.1:7182-11089 GCA_964353215.1 uncultured Flavobacteriaceae bacterium | reverse complement strand
TATGAAAAGCTACAGAATAGTGTGCAGATTGGTAGTTTGAGCAGTAGTTACCAAGAGCGCTATGAATATGCCCAAGAAAAACTGAAGGGTAATACTACCAATGAAAAAAGAGATTGGGCTACAGCCATAAAAAATGATTATGGTATTGAAAAAAGTATGTCTGAGCAGCAAATAGACATTCCTTTAGTAGCACAAAATACTAAATCGTCTACTTTAACTGAAGAAGGATTTACTCCAGAAATGAGTATCACTAGAGACGGAAAAACCGCCTACTTTAGTCAAATTAGTTATGTAAAACCAGAGTTTGGGGTGTTTTCAAAAAAAGAACCGGTCCACGTATTGTATAAAGCCAGTAATGTGAACGGTGAGTGGAAAAACATTCAAAAAGTAGCGGTATGTCCGAAATACTATTCTGCTAAACATCCAACAGTTTCGGCTGACGGTAAGCGTTTGTTCTTTGCCTCTAATATGCCGGGCACCTTCGGAAAATATGATATTTATGTATCAGATATCAAAGCCGATGGCAGTGTAGGAATCGCGAAAAACTTAGGCCCAAAAGTAAATACCAAAAAGAACGACCTCTACCCTAACCTTAAAAACGGCACCCTATTGTTTTTTGCCTCTGAAGGCAGAAAAGGTTACGGTGGGCTAGACCTTTTCGCAGTGCAGGTAGCTCAAAACACCTTAACAGAATCTGTAAACCTCGGTAGTACCATAAATAGTTCGTCTGATGATTTTTCACTGGCCTTGGTACCTGAGAAAGGAATGGGTTATGTAATGTCTAATAGAGGCAAGAAAAATAAGATAAGCCAAATTGCCATTAGCTATGCCAAAACTGTTGATGCCACATTGGTCGAAAAAAGCGAAGAAGGCCTGATGCGAGCCTTAAATAATGACAAAGATACTGATTATTCATCTACAGTTTTTGAGGAATAGCCAAGTTAAAGCCTGACCAAGAACTCTTTGCCATTTATTAAAATGGAGATTAAAAGCATGGTTACAACATGCTCCAACAGAAATTACCAGTTTCACTTTAAACCCCGAAAAGATGAATTCTTTAAAGCAATATTCAAAAATTAGCCTACTGCTTTTGATTGCTGTACTAGCTTCAAAAAACATGTTGGCCCAAGAAACGGAAAGCTCTAATCAATACAATGTAGAAAGCCCATTTCATAATCAATTATTCTTTAATAGATTCTTAATAAACCCTACATTCTCATTAGTGCGCGAAAACAAATCATATTTAAATGTATTGTTACGTAATCAATACGCCGCTTACGAAAACAATAACCAGAATTATTACTTAGGCTTTAGTAATAAATTAGATAAAAATACGGCACTAGGCTTGGGCGTCTACGGAAGATGGTCTGGTATTATAGAAGAATTCGGTTTTAATGCCAACTATGCAACGGCTGTGCAATTAGGAGAAAAAAGTGCATTGGCCTTTGGTACAAATGTAAATTACCTAAGTCAAGGACTGGCAAAAAACAGAGTGGTAGCAGACGAGAATGACCCTTTGATCCAAGATGCTCGAAAAGAAAATAAGGTAACGGTTGAACCGGGTATTAATTTATCATTGAACAAGTTTGATTTCGGACTTTATTTTAGAGACTTAGTGGTATACAACCAAACAGCTAATGAATTAGAGACCAATATGGGTTTAGAAAGTATAACCGGTACCTTTCAATACAGTCATACCTTCAAAAGAGCTACAGGCTTATTGGCTAACGGTAGATTAATGCCAATGGTACAGGTAGGTGCCAATGCTAACGGAGAACTTTCATATACAGGGGCAGTGCTTTTAGACCTTCCCGCTTTTGGCTGGTTTCAGACAACCTATGATGATTCTTATGGTTTTTCTTCTGGGATTGGGGTAAACTTAAACAAGAAATTATCACTTGGTTATCTTATGGAAAAGAACCTTACCGAGGTTGGCGATAATCTGGGTTGGAACCACGAACTTTCACTAGCCTATTCTTTTGATGATGATTTGCGCGGATTAGGAATTGATGTAAATATTGCAGAAAATAAATCAGAAGATGCCAGAATAGATGAAGTAGTAAAAAATTATGAAGAACAGATTCTAAACCTCAAAAAAGAATTAACCAAAGGCACTCCTACCTTAGCGGATGAAAACTCTATAGCTTATGAAAACAGACTAATTCTTGATGAGCTTATCTTACGACAAGACTCTATAGAAAAGGCACGAGATGAAATGTTTGAAAAACGCTTTGAAACCATGGTGAGACTAATTAGACATGAAATCAAACAAGACCACCAAGCACCAAAGCCTAAAAAACAAACCAAATACGCTAATTCACGTTTAGCCGAAAACACGAACGAAACCAAGAAAAACTATAGGGCAAATTATAGAACAGATTTATTTGAAAAAACACCTATAAAATCACAAGATGGTTCTAATGTTGTTGGAGTCGAGTCTGGTTATTACATGATTGCCAATGTATTCAAAAATGAAAAATACTTGAACTCCTTTATGGACAACTTGAAGAAAAAGGGATTGAACGCCAAAAAATTCTACAACAAAGAAAACGGGTTACATTATGTGTATTTGGCCGGATTTAAATCTAAAAGTGAAGCAGCTGATGCTTATGGTAATGACCTTGCCGGAACCTACCAAGAAGACAAGTGGATTATGGAAGTATATAATCCGCTGAATACTGCAACTGCTGACATTACTTTTGAAGAATAATTAACAAGAGCTTACTAATCGGGGTTGATTTTTAGCCATTAATTGTAAGATAATGGCAGATGCTTTTGTAAAAAGGGTTGACTGGTAATCAACCCTTTTTTCTATTTCATACTAGTCCATAAATATTATATTTGAAAGAAAAATACTACAATTTTATTTTGTAGATCAGAAAAAATTTCTATATTGTCAATATAAAAGTTACCCAAATACTTTTAAACCCCGTAAAACCTACAATATGAAGTCTTACTACTACCTCTTCAAAAATCTTATTATTTCAATTTTTCAAATTCAAAGACAGAAGCATTCTTTGGCTATTCCTATAAAGGTATAGCGCTAACGCTATTTCTGCTTTTTGGTCATTTCAAAACATATAGTCGCTTTTTTTGGTTATTATGTTTAATGCCTCTCTAATAATTCAAAAATAATTTGTTTGCCACCTATAATCTAAGGTCTACTACCTTGATTTTATCAATGCGAACAACATATTCGATTAGAACTATCTAATACATAGGTAAGTTATCGGTATTTCAAATTTTAATAATGAGTACAACCCCAAATCTTATTTCATATGAAAACAGAAGCATTACGTGTCATCGTCATCGACGGTGAGCAAAGCTCACACCCAAAGTATGAGCAGTATTTTGAAAACTTCTACGATTATAAGCTCGTAGGCGCATTTAAATCTGTGCATGACGCACTACAGAATTATCGAAAATACCGACCTGATATCGTTCTTTCAGAAGTAGCGTTATTTGGTATTTCTGGAATTGAAGGAATTCAATATTTCAGAAAGAAAGACGAAGCGATCAAGATAATTCTATTGAGTAGTATAAATGATTTTGACATCGTGAAAAAGGCCTTTAAAGCAGGTGCAAATGGGTATCTTACAAAACCTGTCACCAACACCAGATTGCTCGAGGCACTTAACTCTGTTAAAGACAACGGTGCTGCCTTAAGTCATGATGTTGCCCGTACCGTAGTAGAAATGTTTCAGAAAAAGAAGTATGAATCGCTGTCTAAAAGAGAAAATCAGATTGTCGAATACTTAGGGCAAGGTGCTACTTACAAGAGTATCGCCGATAAATTATATGTTACGCCAAGTACCGTTAATTTTCATATTCAAAACATTTATCTCAAACTCAATGTGAACTCAAAATCTGCTGCTTTAGAAAAGCTTCGTATGCTCGAGGCATCATA
>CAYGUZ010000029.1:0-7082 GCA_964353215.1 uncultured Flavobacteriaceae bacterium | reverse complement strand
GCTTACTTGACCTCTTCGAAGTCTATCCTTCGACTGCGCTCAGGACAGGCTACTTCACTTCTTCAAAATCAACATCCTCAACATTGTCACCTTCTGCTGCATCGCCTCCGGTGGCATCACCCGCATTTGCTGTTGGGTCCCCACCTGCTTGCGCAGCATCGGCTTGTGCTTTGTACATTTCTTCTGAAGCTACTTTCCAAGCTTCGTTAATTTTGTCCAATGCAGGTGTAATTACCGCCAAGTCTTTGCTTTCATATGCCTTCTTTAATTCTTCTAAAGCTTCTTCAATAGGCTTTTTCTTATCATCAGAAAGTTTATCACCAAACTCGGTCAATTGCTTTTCTGTTTGAAAAATCATTCCATCAGCCTCATTCAATTTATCCGCAGTTTCTTTTGCTGCCTTATCAGCTTCCGCATTCGCTTCGGCTTCAGCCTTCATTTTTTGGATTTCCTCATCGGTAAGTCCAGAAGAGGCTTCAATACGAATGTCTTGAGATTTATTCGTCGCCTTGTCTGTTGCAGAAACTTTAATAATTCCATTTGCATCAATATCAAAGGTCACCTCAATTTGTGGCACACCACGTTGCGCTGGCGGAATGCCATCTAAATGGAATCTACCTATAGTTTTGTTATCTGCTGCCATTGGCCGCTCTCCTTGCAGTACGTGAATTTCGACCGAAGGCTGATTATCAGCTGCGGTAGAAAAAACCTGAGACTTCTTTGTTGGGATTGTCGTATTTGCTTCAATCAATTTTGTCGCAACACCACCCATAGTTTCGATACCAAGTGAAAGTGGTGTAACATCCAATAACAATACATCTTTTACATCACCTGTTAAAACTCCTCCTTGAATTGCGGCACCTACAGCCACTACCTCATCCGGATTAACACCTTTAGAAGGTTTCTTTCCAAAGAATTTTTCAACAGCTTCTTGTACCGCAGGTATTCTCGTAGAACCACCTACCAAGATAATTTCATCAATATCACTTTTTGAAAGTCCTGCAGATTTTAAAGCAGTCTGGCATGGCTCAATAGTGCGTTTTACCAAATCAGCGATTAGTTGCTCAAACTTAGCTTTCGTCAAAGTGCGCACAAGGTGCTTTGGTCCAGATGCTGTTGCCGTAACGTATGGCAAGTTGATCTCGGTCTGCGCAGAAGAAGATAATTCTATTTTTGCTTTTTCAGCCGCTTCGCGTAAACGTTGTAGCGCCATAGCATCTTCACGCAAATCCATGGACTCGTCTTTCTTAAACTCTTCGGCCAACCAATCAATAATTTTTTGATCCACATCATCACCCCCTAAATGCGTATCACCATCTGTAGATAATACTTCAAAAACGCCATCGCCTAATTCTAAGATAGAAACGTCATGTGTACCACCACCAAAATCGAATACTACAATTTTTTGATCTGTATCTTTTTTATCTAAACCGTATGCTAACGATGCAGCAGTTGGTTCATTTATAATACGCTCTACGGTAAGGCCTGCAATCTCGCCCGCCTCTTTAGTGGCTTGACGCTGAGAATCATTAAAATAAGCAGGAACAGTGATTACCGCTCTTGTTACATCTTGCCCTAGGTAATCTTCTGCTGTTTTCTTCATTTTTTGAAGAATCATGGCAGATAATTCTTGTGGAGAGTACATACGACCATCAATATCTACGCGCGGTGTGTCGTTGTCTCCTTTCACAACTTTATAAGGTACTCTTTTGGCTTCTTTAGAAGACTCAGAGAACTTATTCCCCATAAATCTTTTAATAGAATAAATCGTTTTATGTGGGTTGGTAACTGCCTGACGTTTTGCAGGGTCTCCTACCTTTATCTCTCCACCTTCAACAAATGCAATGACAGACGGTGTTGTTCTTTTACCCTCTGCGTTCGGGATTACAACCGGCTCGTTACCTTCCATTACGGAAACACAAGAGTTGGTTGTCCCTAAGTCTATTCCGATTATTTTACTCATGTCTATATAATTATGCTTTGATATTTACTTTTTACACTCCCTCTACAAATGTCAATGATTATGCCATGACAACAAATATGACAAGCTGTCATAAACTGTATTGAAAAAGTTGATGGTACTTCTATTTTTGCACCCTATATTTGGTAAAATAAACCCAACTAATGGAATGTATCAGTGTTTTTGACATGCTCAAAATTGGCGTAGGGCCGTCAAGTTCCCATACTCTTGGGCCATGGAGAGCTGCTGAAAGATGGATTGCCGAACTGCAAGAAGCAAATACTTTTAAAAACGTTCAAAGAATAGAAGTAATTCTATACGGCTCGTTATCATTGACAGGTAAAGGCCATGCTACCGATACTGCTGTAGTTCTTGGTTTACTGGGAAAGGACCCCGTTACGATACCTATACAACAAATTCCAGAACTTATAACAGTTGTCAAGCAACACAAAAAGATATTGTTTGGAGGCGAACTTGAGCTAGTTTTTGATTTTGATACGGATATCATTTTTAAACGAACGTTTTTGCCTTTTCACGCAAATGGCATGGAGTTTAAGGCTTATTTAAAAAATGGCGAGATAAGTTCTGAAACCTATTATTCTATTGGCGGAGGTTTTGTGGTTAAGGAAGAGCGCACAAACTCTAAAGAGAACAAAACCGTTTTCAAAAGTTTTCCCTTTCCTATTAAAACAGGTGCGGAACTTCTGGCTTTTTGTACACAAGAAAACAAATCGATTTCAGAAATAGTTTTACAAAATGAACGCTCACTACAAAGTGATGTTGAAATTGATAGGGGTATCAAACATATTTGGGATACCATGTTAGAGTGCATGTATACAGGTTGCCATACCGAAGGTGTTTTACCGGGAGGCCTAAATGTTCGCAGAAGGGCCTATGATATTCACCAAAAACTAAAAGGGGAACTCACCTATTCTACCCCTTTAGATTGGTTAAAAACCATTCGGGAAACCGAAGTGAAATTCAGACAGATTTTAAAATGGGTCAGTTGTTTTGCTTTGGCCGTAAACGAAGTAAATGCCTCTTTAGGACGCGTAGTTACCGCACCTACAAACGGTAGTGCTGGAGTTATACCCGCTGTATTGATGTACTATTTGGTCATAGAAAATCATGATGGCGATTTTGAAGATATTAAACGATTTCTACTTGTAGCTGGTGAAATAGGCAGCATATTTAAAAAAGGCGCCACTATATCCGCAGCTATGGGAGGATGTCAAGCTGAAATAGGGGTTTCTTCAGCTATGGCCGCAGGAGCTTTGACAGAATTAATGGGAGGCACACCAGAGCAAGTTTTATGTGCCGCTGAAATTGCCATGGAACATCATTTAGGGCTTACTTGTGACCCTATTGGAGGTTTGGTACAAGTGCCTTGCATAGAACGCAATTCCATGGGGGCCATTAAAGCCATCAATGCGGCGGAACTTGCAATGGATACCGACCCGGCATCGGCAAAAGTGCCATTAGACAAGGTCGTAAATACCATGTGGGAAACAGCAAAAGATATGAACAGTAAATACAAAGAGACTTCTGAGGGTGGCTTGGCCGTTGGTGTATTTTTAAGTGATTGCTGAAAGCTATTCATCCAAACAACCAGCTCTACCCCTAGTATCGATTAGGTAAATAATTTTCCAATCACCATCAAAATTTACCATTTGAAAAGAGTTAATGCCACAATGGCTAAAATTACCATTCAACCAAAATTCATAACCTACCCATGCATTTGCCATAGTTCGGTCCACCTGTATGGACCAAGAGGTTAGCTTTTCTTCAAAGGCTACACTATCGGGCATGTTGGTCAATGAGCTCATTAGCTTACTGATTTTTTCATTTCGAAATAGTGTTTTTCCCTCTTTATTGCGTCCCGTAGTTTGCAAAACAACTTCATCTGCCAAAACACTTTTCATTATAACCGAATCTTGCTTATGAAAACCCTCGAAAAATCTTTCAACTACTTGTTTGACCGCTTCGGTCTCTGAACGCTGGGCACTACAAAAGCTGCACACAAAAAAAAGTAAACTAAAAGTTGACTATTTTATTTATTTTTTCATTTTCTCTTGATACTATTTCTGATTTTATGTTGTATATCACGAGCTACAAGTTAAGAAATAGATTCTTGCCTTCGCAGGAATGACAAAAACTACTTACTTTTAGCCTTCAAATTAGCATGAAATGTCAGTAGCCAAGAAAGAGTATAAGAGAGTAACTGTTAAATCACTGGTTGAAATGAAGCAAAACGGAGAGAAAATCTCTATGCTCACCGCCTATGATTATTCTATGGCCAAAATTGTTGATTCGGCCAATGTCGATGTTATCCTTGTTGGCGATTCTGCCAGTAACGTTATGGCCGGTCATGAGACTACCCTACCCATAACATTAGATCAAATGATTTACCATGCCAGCTCTGTGGTAAGGGCAGCTAGCAGGGCTTTAATTGTTGTGGATATTCCTTTTGGAAGTTACCAAAGTGACTCTAAAGAGGCTTTGCGTTCGGCAATACGCATCATGAAAGAAAGTGGCGGACACGCCGTAAAAGTTGAGGGTGGCGAAGAAATAAAAGACTCTGTTAAACGAATCATAGGAGCTGGAATTCCTGTTATGGGACATTTGGGGTTAACCCCCCAATCAATATATAAATTTGGAACATACACCGTTCGCGCAAAGGAAGATGCAGAAGCAAAAAAATTAAAAGCGGACGCAAAACTTTTAGAAAAACTGGGGTGCTTTGGTATTGTATTGGAAAAAATACCTGCAAAATTAGCTAAAGAGGTGGCAGAAAGTGTTTCTATCCCCGTCATTGGCATAGGTGCCGGAAATGGCGTAGATGGCCAGGTTTTAGTTGTGCATGATGTCTTGGGAATGACCCATGAATTTAATCCTCGTTTTTTAAGACGCTATATGAATCTTTATGAAGAAATGGGCAACGCCATTTCACAGTACGTAGATGACGTAAAAAGTAAAGATTTTCCGAACGAGGAAGAACAATATTAATTCAAGTCTTTATGCCGCTTCAAAGAAGGTTCTTTTTACTAATTCCTTTACTGATTGCTTTTCAAATTAGCATGGCATCTAGAACATTAAAAAAAGACGTTCCATATCAAGACCTAAAAGTTGTTTTTATTGGTGTCGTATCGACCGGTAAAGTTCTTTCAGCTACCGTCGGTGCTGTTTGGAAAATGTATTTTGACCAAACAAATGAGTATTCATATTTTGGTGCTGATGGCTTCCACCCTACTTTGAAAGGTAGTAAAAGGGCGGCTAAGGCCATCAGTAAAACAATTTGCAAGCAATCAGCAGTTTATGGTAATAAAGATTAGGTCCTCAGCAAAAAACCTTCAAGTGCTTTTTGAGGATAACCATATAATTGTTATCAATAAGAGACCGGGCGATATTGTACAAGGGGATAAAACTGGAGATACCCCGTTAAGTGAAACAGTAAAAGAATACTTGAAAATCAAGTACGACAAGCCCGGTAATGTATACTTAGGTGTTGTACACCGTCTGGACAGACCAACTTCGGGTATCGTGGTATTTGCAAAAACCTCAAAAGTCTTGCCTAGGTTGAACAAACTTTTCTCAGAGGGAAAAACACAAAAAATCTATTGGGCGGTGGTTGATAAAGTACCTGATAATAAAGAAGATACACTAATACATTGGCTAGTTAGAAATCATAAACAGAATAAATCTTATGCTTATAAAAAAGAGGTTTCGGATAGTAAAAGAGCACTACTTGAGTATAAATTGCATACGAAACTAGACAATTATTTTTTGTTAGAGATCAATCTAAAGACAGGTAGACACCACCAAATAAGGGCGCAATTAGCTGCAATTGGCAGCACTATAAAAGGTGATCTAAAATATGGCGCCGCGCGAAGTAATAAAGACGGAAGTATTCATTTACACTCTAGAAGTATAGCATTTGAGCATCCTGTAAAAAAAGAATCAATAGAATTTACAGCACCCACTCCAAATGACCCAATTTGGAACGCCTGTTTCTAAATTTTACCTATTTTTAAGCAAACACATATCATGAAAAAGCTCATCTTATTGCTACCGATAATTTTATTGAACTCATGTGGAAGTTATAATTCTATAGACAGTTTTTACGAAGCCCATAAAAATGATAATCAGGTAACGGCGATACGCATACCACAGTTTATGTTTACGTTGGTAAGCGAAATATCTCCTGAAATGAAGTCTCTTGTAGGGAATACCCGTGATTTAAGATACATGCAATTCCCCAGTAAAACTGAATCTCAAACCAAATTTTTAAATACACAAATGAACAATTTTGCCAGTAGTTCATTCATAGAAGTGTTCCGTAAAAATGATGAATTAAAGCGTAATGTTGTTTCTATTCGTGAAAAACGGGATGTCGTAAAAGAGATTTTAATATATAATAACGATAATGCGACCGGGTCTTTTCTATATTTCAATGGCAATTTTGACCCTGTAAAAGTTCGTGAACTAGCTAAGAACAATCAATTCGAAGAATTTTCAAAAGGACTTCTTCCTCAAATGAATTTGAGTACCCCTGGAATAATGGATTAATTTTTTACGATTTGTGCATCTTATCGGGTAATCGTCAAGGCTTTTTCGCGAATTATTTGCCCTACAGGCTTATTGTATAGATGACTTTCTAACCAAGAAATGATATCTAAATACAAAAATGCGCGTTTCTCATAAGGATGGTCCTCATACTTTTTCAGTTCTTTATGAAGTTTTAAAAATTCATTGCGAAGTTCATTCGGATAAATGTCCCCTAAACTCCTTAAGAACTTTATCATTTCTTTTTGCACCGCCTGTAGATCGTTCATCTTCAATAAAAACTTGTACGTGCTTTTTAGCTGAACTTCCAAATGGTAGTCCATACCTGCCTCATAATGGGCCACTAAGCTCAAAACTCGCGCAAAACACATAAGGTCTTCGCGCATCTTAAGGTTTTTGTTAGAGATAATTTTCTTTAGGTAAACAATACAGTTCTTATTATCACCATTGCCAAAGTACAAACATGCAATTTTGTAATATAACAGCATGATATGATGCTGGTCTATTCGGTCTTTGTGCTTGTTGATACCATATTCAACGATATTCACCAGATATAAGC
>CAYGUZ010000028.1:0-11435 GCA_964353215.1 uncultured Flavobacteriaceae bacterium | reverse complement strand
GGTATCGAGTTATCGCTCATTTTACGCTGTTTGTTTCTATTCACATAATTAACACAGAAATTATAAGTAAATGAATACAACCAAGTTGAAAATTTTGAACGGCCCTTGAAAGAAGCCAGTTTAACAAATAACATCAAAAAAACATCTTGGGTAAGATCTTCAGCCTCATCTTTGGATTTTGCAAAACCGTAACACTTATTATAGACCATTTTCGAATAACGATCGTACAACACTCCAAAAAATAGCGTATTGTTATTAGCAACAATCTTTTGCACTAATTCTTCGTCGGTGAATTGGCTATAAGCGTCGTCAGCTTTCAATGACCTCTTATCTTGGTTTATTAAGATTAGAAACAGACGTTTTAAAAAAGTCACTTTTACTTGGATTTTAATTCGACAGGCTTACTGCTAATTTTCAATATAGGTTAAAAACCGCTTATATTTGATAAAACTACCTCATGAAATACGCTAATACTACAATAATCTGCTTTTTCTTTCTGCTAACTATTGGCTGTAAAACCGATAAAAAACAAGAACCCATGGAAGAAACCGAAGCCATTTCGATTTTAGAAAAAGTTGCCAATGCCCACGGGTATGAAAATTGGAAAAAAGTGAAACAGATCGCTTTCACGTTCAATGTAGATCGAGACTCCTCACATTTTGAACGGAGCTGGGTATGGAAGCCAAAAACCAATGATGTCATACATATCTCTAACGGTGATTCATTATTCTACAATAGAAAAAAAATGGACAGCGTTGCCTATAAAACCAATGGCGGTTTTATTAATGACCGGTATTGGTTATTGGCCCCTTTTAATCTAATATGGGATACAGCTAATTTTGAATACAAACATTCTGAAGGTGAAATGGCGCCAATCGCCAAAAAGCCTATGAACAAATTAACTATAGTGTATGATAATGAAGGCGGATATACCCCAGGTGATGCCTATGATTTTTATTTTGAAGATGATTATTTAATTAAGGAATGGGTATATAGAAAAGCGAATCAACAAGAACCATCTATGACCACTACTTGGGAGAATTATATCGATCACAATGGATTCCATTTTGCTATGGACCATAAAAAACAAGAAGAAAATTTCAACCTATTTTTTGATAGAATTCAAACTGTTATGAAATAGATTACTTCTTTTTAGTATTCAATATAAATGTAATAGTCAGCACTAAAACTGCACAACCTAACAATCCATAAAAACTCGTGGTTAACGAAAACTTTTCTGCGGTAAAACCAAGAATTACTGGACCTAACAGAAAACCCAGATATCCTGTACCTGCTATAAATGCAACGCCCTGTGATGATTCTATACCTTTCACGTTTCCACCAATTCTAAACAGTTCGGGTACCATTACCGAAAATCCCAGGCCATTCAAGGCGAACCCAATAACGGCCAAAACAGTATTTCCTGACAGTACGAAAGTGTAGCCAATTGCTGCTATGACGGCCCCGGCTCCAACAATTTTGACCGAACCTATTTTTTCACTTATCCAATCCCCAAAAAATCTGCCCAAGGTCATTGTGATAGAAAATGCTAAAAAACCTGATCCTATCAAAAATTCAGGTGCAAGAGTAATCTCTTTTAAATATAAACCGCTCCAATCAACGATAGCCCCTTCACTACCCATACTAACAAAACCAATGATACCTAATATCAAAAGTGGTTTAAACAATTTAAAACTGAACGCTTCTTTTTCTATTGGTGCGGCTTTTACCTGATAATAATGCTTTTTTAAAGAAAAATTAATACCTAAAACTATCACAGTGGTAATTAACATATGTAAAAAAGGATTACCTATTAAAGGAATTAAAAAACTGCCTAGACCTACCAAAATACCCCCAAGACTAAAAAAACCATGTGCCGCAGACATAAAGTTCTTTTTATCCTCTTTCTCAATTTCGGTAACCAAAGTATTCATAGCAATATCTAAAAGACCATTTGAAGCTCCCAGAAAAAACAAAGCAACACAAAGTGAATAATAGCTAGGAGCGAGTAAAGGAAAAAGGGCCATAACACCATTCAACAATACGCCGAGCCATGTAACCTTACCCACTCCTAAACGATTTATTATTTTTGATGCAATAGGAAAAATAGTAAAAACACCGAGTGATAAAAAGAAAATGGCAATACCCAAGTCCGCTTTGTCGATAGCCAACTTTTCCTTGACCGTGGGTATATAAATTGCCCATGTACCGAACCAAATATTTAGGCTAGTAAATACAAAAGCGGGAGCAAAATATCGCGGATTGGAGAGTATTAAAAAGAGTGATTTCAAATTTTTTGATTATTGGTTTTAAAAGCTGTATCCACCATTTAAGTATCAAGGCGCATTTCTATCATATGGCAAACGAACTATACTTTTTGATAAGCCTTAATCGCCGACTGATTTTTATAAAAAACTTTGAGTCTAATTTCATTTAAGTTATTTGCAAAACACCGGTCTTTTAGCACTTCCATTATTTTCTTGTTTATCCCTTTGCCCCTAAATATTCATAAAAGTCATGCCTTAAAAAATCACTTGCTCGCTTTTTTACGGCATACCCAGAACTTATTAACTGATTTTTATATTCAGCCACCACAACCTTAATATCTTGATTCTTTATATAAGGTTCAATATCATAATTACTGATGGCAGTGGCTTTTATCGTTACATCAAAAAATCTTTCAGCTTTTATCAGTTCTTGTTCGAACTTTAAAAGCACGGGTAAATCGACTAGTGTTTCTTCTCTTCTAAGCAAATCTTTCATGTCCCTAAAATAATCCTTATTTGGTTAATTTTACCAAAAGCAAAAAATGCATTTTTTATCAGATACATTAGAAAACTATATTGCACAAAATACCGAAAAAGAACCTGAACTGCTAAAGGAACTAACTAGGGAGACCCATCTAAAAGTTATACAACCGAGAATGATAACGGGTCATTTTCAGGGTAGGGTCTTGAGTTTGTTGTCAAAAATAACCGCTCCAAAAGCCATCTTGGAAATCGGCACCTATACCGGATACTCCGCTATCTGCCTTGCCGAAGGCTTAAGAAAAGATGGACATTTACATACTATTGATGTAAATGAGGAATTAAGTGACCTACAAAGAAAGTACTTTGATCAAAGTGGGTTCGGTAAGCAGATTATTCAACATTTAGGTGATGCTTTAGCTATTATTCCTAAGCTAAATGAAACCTTTGATCTTGTATTTATTGACGCAGAAAAAAAACAATATGACGCCTATTTTGAAGCTGCCTTAAAAAAATGTCGCCCTGGGAGTCTTATTCTATCAGATAATGTGCTTTGGTCAGGCAAGGTAATAGAACCGTTGGAAAAATCAGATAAAGCTACCGAAGCACTACTCAAATACAATACAAAACTTAAGGAAGATCCTAGGGTAGAAACGGTGCTGCTGCCTGTACGCGACGGGCTCACCTTGAGCAGGGTTTTATAACGAAGAAACATGTATTTTCTTCCTGTTTAGAAAACGTTTATGCAAAGCATAGAACAACAACCCAGAAGCAACGCCTACAAAAATTCCGACGAGTATGTCTAGAGGAAAGTGCACGCCAACATAAATTCTGCTAGTTGTGAATAATAGAGGCCATATAAAGAAGAAGATGGTCCATTTATATTTTTTTCTTAGCAAAAGAAATACCAAAACAGTTATTGCAAAAGAACTGGCAGCATGGCCAGAGAAAAAGCTATAATCCGTAGGACTCTTTAAAATCCGTATCAAAGCATTTATTTCTTCATCATTATTCGGTCTTAACCTTGCTACATAATTCTTCGTTAAGTCTGTGATTAAAAGAATAAATATGGTCAATGCTATAAATACGCCTATCTTTCTTATACCTTCTGCAATTGGAGTTTTATAAAAAAAAAGAAAAATGAATAGAAGATAGAGCGGGATCCAAGTGGTGATATCAGTTACTATAGACCAAAAGGCATCATATTTCTCTATGCCTAAACCATTCAGGTATAAAAAGGTCTCACGATCCCATTTAAGCAGTTTATCAAACATCTACTTGACACCTCTTTTGACCGCTCCGGTAACTTCTTCGACATTTTTCTTAACATCGTCTATGCTTTTCTTGATGTCTTTCGTGAAGTCGGTGTCAATACCTTGTTTGTCAGCACTTTTTTGAATCTCACGTTTTATATCATCGGTAGCATCTCGAAGTTGTCGCATACCTTTTCCTAAGCCTTTGGCTATACCAGGAATTTTATCGGCACCAAAAACCATTACCACGATAAACATGATAAAGAAAATTTCACCTCCGCTAATAAATAAAAAATGCATAGTGCAAATATAAAGAGAAGTTGTTTGTAAACTAAAAAAAGCCCTGCGATTTGCAGGGCTTTTTGTTTTGGGCGCGAAGAAATTTATTTTCCTTTCACCTTTTCTTTAAACTGTTCAAAATCAGATTTCTCATCTTTGATAGGCCAAGAATTGTTTGTCGTATCGATATCGGCAGTTTCGAGCTTTGGATCAATCACGATACCTACCAATTCTTTTTCTGAAGAAAGCACTCTTTTAACCTCAGCATCATTTTTTCTCCAAATTTCTGGAGGATAGGTAACACTTTCGGTGGTACCATCAGCATATTTGTATTCTACAATCAATGGCATTGGTATGCCTCCTGGCTTGTTAAAAGTAACTTCGTAGAAAAATTTAGGCTCTTTAACTTGAGCTCTTTCTTCTGCAGTCAAGTTGTCCATCATAAACTCTTTTAACGTTGGGGCAACTTCAGATGGTGCTTTTCCTTTAAGACCTTCATTGTAATCATCGCTACCTTCTTCAACCAAATAAACCAATGGTGGTAAATCTGCATCGCTTAAATTACGGGCAGCCATATATTCTTTCATCTGCTTGGTCTTATCACCACTGACATAATATTTTTTTACTCCCTTAACACCTATATCAACATAGTCGGTAGTATAAAACCACCCCCTCCAATACCAATCTAAATCAACAGCAGAAGCATCTTCCATAGTTCGGAAAAAATCCTCTGGTGTCGGGTGCTTAAACTTCCAACGCTGCGCGTAGGTTTTAAATGCATGGTCGAACAATTCTTCACCCATTACGGTTTCTCTTAAGATATTCAATGCCGTGGCAGGTTTTCCGTAGGCATTCGGGCCTAATTGGTAAACATTTTCTGGATTTGACATTATTGGAGCAATTCTACTCTGATCCCCACCCATGTAAGGAACAATCTTTGAGGCCTCTCCCCTTCTAGAAGGATATTTGGCATTTGGTGCAATAACATCTGGGTAATTTTTACCAAAATCTTGCTCCGCTAAATATTGCATAAAAGTATCCAATCCTTCATCCATCCAACCCCATTGGCGCTCATCGGAGTTAACGATCATTGGAAAAAAGTTGTGCCCAACTTCATGTATAATTACACTGATCATACCATATTTAGTTCTATCAGAATACGTGCCATCTTCGTTTGGTCGTCCGTAATTCCAACAAATCATTGGGTACTCCATACCTTGATTTTTTGCGTGAACCGATATGGCCTTATGGTATGGGTAATCAAAGGTGTGCTTTGAATAGGTCACTAAAGTCTGGGCAACTGCCTTTGTAGACTGCTCTTCCCAAAGAGGATTTCCTTCTTTTGGATACAAAGAAACGGCCATAACATCTCTGTTTGCCAGTTTAACCGCTTGCATATCCCAAATAAACTTGCGTGAAGAAGCAAAGCCAAAATCACGAACTAAATTACCTGGTTCGGTCTTAAATTTCCAAGTCTTTTTCTTTTCCGAAAAACTACCCTCTTTGGCTTCAGCTTCTGCCTGAGTAACAATTAAAACCGGCTTATCATAAGATTTTTTTGCCTGCTCGTAACGCTTCATCATGTCTTTGGTAAAGACTTCTTTTCTATTTTGAAGCACCCCTGTGGCATCTACAATATGATCAGCTGGTACCGTAATGTTCACTTCATAAGCTCCAAAAGGTAAAGCGAACTCGCCGCTACCCCAAAATTGATGATTTTGCCAACCTTCAACATCGTTATAGACCGCCATTCTGGGAAAGAACTGGGCTATTACATAAGCTCTATTGCCATCCTTTGGAAAATATTCATACCCCGATCTTGCACGATTAACCGTATGATCTGGAATGTTGTACCACCACTTTATGGAAAATGACATCTGGTCTCCACTCTTTAGGGCTTGCGGAATGTTAATACGCATCATCGTTTGGTTAACGGTGTATGATAATGGCTTCCCACTGGCGTCCTTAACAGACTCAATATTAAAACCGCCATCAAAAGATTCTGTGATATACGTTTGGGCAAAGTCACTAGCACTGTAAGCGAAGTTTACCCCATTGCCATTACGTAGTGCCGACTTGGTATCTTTTGCCCTCACGTTTTGATCTAACTGCACCCATAAAAATTCTAAATCATCAGGGGAGTTGTTGGTATACGTTATGGTTTCGTCACCGTAAATCTTAGCATTTTTATCATCTAACTCAATATTCATTTTATAGTCAGCTTGCTGCTGATAATAATCTGGGCCCGGCGCACCAGACGCGGAACGATACGTGTTGGGTGTCGAAAATTCTTCATACAATTGTTTAAACCTGCTCTGGTTGGTATGACCAGGTTCGCGCTCTTTCTTTTCTTCTACTTCTTGCGCAAATACAACCGCCCCGAAAAGGAACAGCATGGAAGCAAAACAATACTTTAATTTATTCATCTTTTTTTGATTTTTTGACGTGGTAAAATACTCCTTTTTTAAGTAAACTTTAAGAGATCATTACAAGTTTAACATTCCTTTATTATTCTCGCGGATAAGCACAAAGCTTTTCTTTTTTCCTTTCCATTTAATGTGTACCAAATTTTTTTGTTCCTCATAAAGATCGGATAGGACATCGTTCTGTATTCCAATAGATTTTAAACCTTCAAAACCGACATTTGGCAGCTCTAAATAAAAGATAACAACATCATTATCATACTTCTTGCCAATGTAATCATAGCTCACCCCCTCTTCATTTAACTCCAATACGAACTTTGCCTTTAAATACTTCTCAATATAGGTATCAGCAAGTACAGACTCTTCTTTTGTGCCAAGACCTGCAGTAATTTCATAACGCTCTTGCAGCAGGGCCTCCAGATCATCAATAAAAATACGAGATGTAATCTGCAGGGCATCGGTCTTTTCTGAGTAGTTAATATTGGTCACACTTACATAAAACTTGTGTGCAATGGTAAAAGAAGTAAATAAAATAAATACACTTAATAGCGAAAGAATTGTCTTTTTCATAGTTTAAAAATACATGTTAAAGATACACAAAGGCCATGCCAAGTAGATTCAGTCCAACTTGTTATTTTCACGATAGGTCAGACTTTTTTGTATCAAAAAATCCCATAATCTAAGTTCATCTTTACCTTCGGCCAATACAAAGAAATTTTTATCAGATTCGCAAAAACGAATAAACTCATAAAAATTTTCTTCTGGTATTTTCAAATGATGTATAAGGAGTGAATCAACGAAAGCAGCCTCAACTTTTTGTGTTGTCTTATATTTTTTATCTAGAGCTACACGATTCTTCAACATTTTGGTTCTTCCGCTAAGGCGATTTAGCACTTTGTTTAAATTTATAGTTAGTGCAATTACATAATAATAGGCAAACTTACCGTGATCGGCATCATAAAGTTTATTTTCACTCTGGGTTACTACCCGAACGGCTGCATTAGGCAGGCCAAGGGCTTCGGCACTTACATCTTTTTCTAATTTGAGATAAGATAGGTCGGAGTCTAGATTTCCGGATAAGTTATACGGCTGCACCACAACTTCTCGTAACCGATTTACAAATTCTTCAAGCAAGACGTTTATAAAACTAGAATTGTAAAAAGATGTAGTGATGGGTATTACTTTCCGTTTGAACTGAACGGCAGAAAAAACCAAGGTGTCGTTCAAAGAAGCTTGAATCGAAAAACTACCATCCTCACTGGTTATTGTAGCCTTTTTAGTAGACATGTTCTGTACAACTACCGCTGCCACGTCTTTATCCTTGGCGGTAACTTTTCCTTTTATACTTTTTGATGACTGCCCGATTGATAAAGAACAGCTTAGAGACAGCGTTATAAATAGTATTAGTTTAAAGTAAGGCGCATTCATTAGTCCAATTTATTGTTTGCCCTGTAACTAGCACTTTTTTGAACTAAAAATTCCCAAATTTTAAGTTTGTCATGTGTGTCAACGGTAGCTTGAAAGGCACTGTCCACTTCACAGAAATACATAAAGTCGGGTATCTTTTCATACGGAATCTTTAGATCTTGCATAAAAATAGAATCCACATAAAAATTTTGCACCCGCTGTGTTCGGGCATAGGCCTTATCGACTTTCACCCTGTTCTTAAGCATTTTTGTTCGACCTGTTATTGCATTGATAAGAGGGTCCAAAGGTGGGCTCAACAGCATACCAACGTTAAACTTACCCATAGTAGCTTGCTGTAATTTACGTTCGCTTTGCGTCGGAATCTTTCGATACGCATTGGGTAGACCAAGGGCTTCGGCACTTACATCTTTTTCTAAGTTTAAACCGCCCAGATCAGCGTCTAAATTACCGGATAGATTATAAGGCTGTACAACAACTTCTCGTAGTTCATTTACAAACTCTTCTAAAGGCACCGTTAAAAAACTTGAATTGTAAAATGGTTCAGTAATTGGCAGTACTTTTCGCTTAAACTGAACTGCAGAAAAGACCAAGGTGTCGTTCAACGCAACTTGTATTATAAAACTACCATCAACATCGGTAATTGTGGCTTTACCAGAAGTACTATTTTGTACCACGACTCCCGTAACGTCTTTGTCTTTTGCGATTACCTTACCCGTTAGCTGTTTTTTTGTCTGTCCTAAAAGGGCAAAGGGTAAGATAAGCATCGAGACAAAAAATAACTTTCGCCCGATATGTGAAATATTTAAACCCAAAATTGAACGGTTATAAGACTACTCTTCTTCTAGACTAGCTTTGAAAGTTTTGCTATGGGTCACCAAAAAGTCGATCAATTGAAACTCATTTTCTTTTTTCAAAAGCGATTGCGAACCCATTTTGTCGTCACAATACAACAAAAAAGCATCTATTTTATCTTGTGGCAACTTTAAATCTGAAACAAAAAATTCATCATCATACACTTGGCGCATTACTTCACTAACCTTTAGCGGTTTGCTTTCTTCTTTATTTTTATTTTTAGAATTGAAGATGGCCTTAAAAATATTTACAAAATTGATGCCATCCGTCATACCCCTTTCTATCTGTGATTGCGCTACATTTTGAACTTCGGTGCTTCGGTCAATCTCATATTCAAAATCTTTAAATTTCTCATTATTTACCTCTAGGAACTTCTCTTGATTTTCAGGACTAACCACTACCTCGTCCAGTTGGGTTATTTTTTCATTTACTTCGACCACCAATCGATTCTTATCTAAAATCTCTTGTGTAATTTTAACGACCATAAGTTGGTAGTTGACCGCAGTAAAAACCAGTTGGTCCCCCTCCTTTACCCGAATTGCAAATCGGCCATCATCATTAGTGATGGTCGCCATTTCTGTATTTGAATTAATAACATTCTCATTGGCTACATTACTACCCCTATAGATAACTTGGCCTCGCAAGATTTGCCTATTGCCTTCTTGTGCGGTTATCGCCAACGTAAAGAGTAAAAGAAATATGGATAAAAGTGGGTTTTTCATAAACATAGCTGTTAGTCAGTAAGCTATAAAGAAAGTGGCTAAAGTTCATTTAAAAAAGGAAAGGCACTCTAAACTTTTGTTAATCTTTTATTCAGTGAGCAAATATTCTTTCCGTTCAGCTATCACAATGGTATTTAAACGTATAAAATTAGGTGAATATTAGGATTGCATTATTTTTACGGTTGAGTCACCCCTCATTAAACCTATTTATGAAAAAATATTTCTTCAGCGTTATGCTAGGTATTTTTGCGATAAGTTTTCTTCAGTCGCAAATTAAGATCGGTAACAACCCTCAGAATATTGATGCTTCATCGGTTTTGGAGTTGGAAAGCAATAGTCGTGTTCTAGTCATCACCAGAATGAGTGCTGCACAAATGAACTCCATTACACCTTTACAGGGCGCATTGGTCTATAATACCGATGAAGCATGTGTTTTCTACTTTGATGGGGCTGCTTGGCTAAACCTTTGTGAAGAAGGAATTTTTAATACGAATTTTGAAGTAGTAGGCGAAGAACTGGTATTAACTGATAGTCAAGGTGATACGGTTTCAGTACCATTGTCGGATTTAGGAGTAGTTACGTTTAGCGCCGACCCCGTTTTCAATCCGGTAGATAACGACAATACCATTGTAATCACAGAAACTGGTGATAATGTAAACATTGAAGTGGGTGAAATTACTGGTTTCAATATCGTCGATTCAAGTATTAATGGATTTTTAGATATACAAGACGGGTCTATTGTGAGTTCTAAACTTCAAGATGATTCCGTAGATCGTTCAAAAATAGCGGCAAACGTGGCCGGAATTGGTCTTACACAGGCACCTGACGGTTCGCTGGATGTTGATGTTACCGAATTTTCGGGCGAAGGCGTGCTTTCATCACCTACAAACACCTTGACCATTTCAGGAGACCCTGCCAACGCCCTTTTCAATAGTGTGGGCCTTGACGTCGCCGATAATGCGATAACCCAGATAAAAATGGCCGACAATGCCATTGGTACGGCTGAAATTATTAATGATGCCGTTATAAGAGAGAAAATTTTAGATGCAAGTATAGACAATAACAAATTGGACAAACCCACTATTCCTATTAGTGGTTTTGCCCCAGCAGCGGCAAATGTTGATTTTGGGAACAATAGATTGCTCAATGTGGTTGACCCTGTTGACATTACCGACGTTGCCAATAAAAATTATGTTGATAACGCCGTTGGCGGATTAAGCAATTTAGCGGATGGCACCATATATATTGGTGATGCCGGAAATCAAGCGCAAGAAATCGCAATAAGTGGTGACGCTACTATGGATAATGCTGGGGTTTTGACGATTGAACCTGATGCGGTGGGAACAGCTGAAATTATCGATGCTAACATTACAAACGCCAAACTAGACAAGGTGAATATACCATTAAGTGGTTTTGGTGATGCAGCAGCAGATGTGGCCTTAGGTGGTTTCCAATTAAAAAATGTTGCCGAACCTACCGATGCACAAGATGCAGCAACAAAAAACTACGTCGACAATTCTATTGCCAGCTCAAATGCACTTGCAAATACAAATATTTTTGTAGGAAGCGCAACTGGTGTTGCAACTGGTGTTGCAATGGGCGGCGACGCTACCATAAACAACGCTGGGGTTTTGACTATTGAGCCTGATGCAATTGAAACAAATGAAATCGCCGATAATGCGGTTACTTCTGCTAAGATAAACGATGGTGAAATCATTGATGCTGAAGTAT
>CAYGUZ010000027.1:1233-11456 GCA_964353215.1 uncultured Flavobacteriaceae bacterium | reverse complement strand
TCTACAGCTTCAAAAGTGTTCAATGTACCTTTAGAAGAGGTAACACGTGAGCAACGCAGCAATGCCAAAACTGTCAACTTTGGGATAATCTACGGAGTTTCTGCCTTCGGCCTGAGCAACCAAACAGACCTGACCCGAGCGGAATCTAAAGAACTCATAGAAACCTATTATAAGACCTATCCTAAACTACGCAATTATATGGGCGAACAAGTGGATTTTGCTCGTGAAAATGGTTATGTGCAAACTGTTCTGGGGCGTCGTAGATATTTAAAAGACATTAATGCAGGCAACCAAGTGGTGCGTGGTGCCGCGGAGCGAAATGCCGTTAATGCCCCTATACAAGGAAGTGCCGCTGATATCATTAAAATTGCAATGATCAATATCCATAAGAAACTGTCTGAAGGAAATTACAAAACCAAAATGCTCCTTCAAGTACATGATGAATTGGTTTTTGACTGCTATCGCTCCGAGCTAGAAGAAATGAAATCTCTTATTAAATTTGAAATGGAAAATGCATACCCCTTGACAGTTCCCCTAGATGTAGAAGTAGGAATCGGTGAAAACTGGCTAGAGGCACATTAACCCCGAAACAAAAGCAATGCGCAACTAATTTTGTATGCTATGAGATTGAAAAGCACTTCAACCAGGTCCACTGCATTATTCAATAGTTCTGGCCATAAAATTCTAAAGGCATTCATTGCAATTACAGTACTGATTTCAAGCACTTCTACATATGGGTTTCAGTTAAATGACAAAGTATCGCTACCTGTACCTTCGATATCACTACAAGATTCCATCGATTACTTTCTAAATTCAAGTGATAACCTCATTAACCTTAAGAAAAATGATACAGCTGAATTTCACCTAAGAAAAGCATATTCACTTTCTAAAAAAAAGAATGACACCAGATTGATCAAAAAGTCAGGCTTTAAACTATTAGATTTTTTATTTATTGTTTCGAACGATTACAAAGAGGCAATAAATTTAAGTCGACAATTGTACGGTTACTGCTTTAATATCAAAGACAGCGTTTGTATGGTCGAGACATTTAAAAAATTGGGTGCCATCAAAAAAAGGCAATATAAATATGTAGAAGCACTCGAATATTATGATAAAGCCTTGGCCATATTGAACAAAACAAAAGATACATTAGAATTATGGAATTTCAACGTGCTAAAAGGAAACGTGTATGTCGATATCGGCGATTTAGACTTAGCTAGGGCAGAATATTTAAAACTTTTGCAAATACTACCTAAAGAAAACTTTGATTATAGTTATGTGATTTCCCATATTAATATTGGATCGACATACGAGCATCCCGACTCTTTGATCCACTATTCAAAAAAGGCACTGAAAAATTGTTCTAAAGCATTACCAAGAAGAGAGTGTTTCTTGGCTTATAACAATATTGCATGGGCCTACACATTAAAAAACGATCCCAAGACCTCTTTAGCAATTATAGATGAGAATATAGATGTCAGTGCCATAAAACAAAATATAGACGACAATTTGTATGGTGCCCTACACCACACAATCGGGGCAAACCACTACTTATTGGGCAATTATGATAAAGCCATCGGCAATTTCAAACTAGCACTTGAAGGATTTAAAAAAGACAAGAACATTGCAAACATCATTATAGCAAAAGAAGACCTGTCAAAGTCTTACGAAATGAAAGGCGATCTTTCTTCAAGTTTAAAATTGATGAAAGAGATAAAATCGTTAAATGATGAATTCGATCGCATAAAAATTAAAAGAGAAGTTGCCAAAATAGAAAGTAGAAAACTGCTGAAAATTAAAGAGCAACAAATATCGAATCTAAAACAAGAGAACCAGAAAATTGGTTTGGCAATAATCAACAGTCGTAAATTTAATTATTTCTTGGGCACTTTTTTATTGATTACCATATCGATAGTACTCTTTTACGCCCATAGAAATAGGGTAAAGTTTCACCAGATCAATGAAGAGTTGAGTTTAAGCAGAATGAAATCATTGCGATCCATGATGAACCCCCATTTTTTGTTCAATTCTTTTAGCACGTTGCAAAACCATATTCTCAAAAAAGAAAATAACAAGGCCAATGAATATATGACCGAGTTTTCAGGATTGATTAGAAAGGTACTTGAGACCTCAGATAGTATCTATACCAGTTTTAATAAAGAAATTGAACTGCTAAAATCTTACGTCAATGTTGAAAAGGGCAGGTTTCAAAACAAGTTTGAAGTATTTTTTGATGTCGACAATGAACTTGTAAAACTTGACCCCGTCATACCATCTATGATTATTCAACCATATATAGAAAATGCAATAGTACACGGTTTCGTGGCATTAGATAATAAGCATATGCTACTCTTGAGCTTCAAAAAACTGGATAAGACCATAAAATGTATCATTAAAGACAACGGTATAGGAAGAAAAAAGGCCGAAATCCTAAAAGGAAAAAACAATAATATCTCTCATCTTTCCGTTGCTACAAGAAACACACGTGATCGTTTGCGAATCTTGAGCAAAATAGGAAACGAAACGGCAAGCGTGAAAATCAATGATTTATACGACGAATCGGGAGAAGCATCCGGCACAGAAGTCATCATTACCTTGCCTGTTAGAAAGAACGAAAGAACATAATGAACAATCTCAAATGTATCATTGTAGATGACGAAGAAAAGGACAGAGAAAACATGCGTCTTCTCCTTGAATCTTACTGTCCAAATACAGAGATAATAGCCGAGGCTGGAGATGAAAAAACGATTTTAAAGGCCTTATCCACATTAAAACCAGACTTGGTATTTATGGATATACAAATTGGCTCCACATCAGTATTCGACATCATCAAAGAGTTGGAATATATCGATTTTAAAATTGTTTTTGTTACGGCTTTTGACAAATATGCCATTCAAGGATATCAATATGATGCCATTGACTATTTACTTAAACCT
Organism: uncultured Flavobacteriaceae bacterium; assembly: GCA_964353215.1. Lineage (GTDB taxonomy): Bacteria > Bacteroidota > Bacteroidia > Flavobacteriales > Flavobacteriaceae > Croceitalea. Next base: position 8,520 of record CAYGUZ010000027.1, on the reverse strand, counting down.
ATTGATCCCAAACACCTGATTAAAGTCGTTAGCAAAACTTTAAAGATGAAGGATATGGTAGCTTCTAAAAGCGATATCATCAATGACTTCAAGGCACTTTATAATACCCTAGCAGAAAGTCCGAAAATATCCATTACAGATACAAAGGGCGTACATATTATTAAAATTATGGACATTCTATATGCCATAAGTAACGGCAACTATACAACATTGGTTTTGCTGAATGATTCAGAAATTGTAATCTCTAAAAATTTAAAGCACTTTGAAGATCGTTTGGGGAAATACAATTTTTTAAGAATACATAAATCTTTTTTGATCAACTTAGACCACATTGATTTCTTGGTCAAAGAACAGGGCGGTTCGGTAATCATGAAAAATGGAAAATCATTGCCAATATCACGTAACAGTAAAAAGGAGCTGTACAGAAAAATGAACATATTATAGCTTGTAAATTTTACCGCCACATTCTGCATAAGGCTTTTTTAAACCAATATTATTTTAAATTGAGTCAGAAAGCAAGGATAGAGAAGCAATTTTGACACACTAGGGTTTCAAACAGCAATAAGCAAATATAGTCGTAGTGCGTTATGACAGGTGATATTTTCACGGCTAAGAGTATTTTTATCAACGTACTACAAAAGCTTGGGCACTATCTTAGACCAATGCAATGAATCAATTTCTCACTAATTATTTTAGACACCATCGACTGCGCTATACAAAGACAGGCTTTCCCTCATTTATAAAACCAAAATCTTAGATTTTCTTAGTGTGGCCGTTATCACATACCAACCATTGATTTAAAATCACTGAACAGATACTTTCTATAACATTTATATTTTGTAAAATACTCATCTGGACCAAAGCCCTTAAAATTGTAATTTCAATATAACCGTTAATTTGCCCAAACTTGCTTTTCTTACCATAAATAATACCGTTCATACATACCTCTTCTTTTTATGTGAAGAATCTACTATGTTTAAAGATTATTAAAAAAAAATCGATACAATGAAAAACAAATTCTTATTGCCATTATTAGCTTCTGCCCTAATCATAGGGTCTTGTGATAATGAGAGCGATAGCGACCAATTACAGACCAATGAACAAGAAAACAGTTTTGCCCTAAAATTCAATGCGACAAAAGATGAAACTCTTGCTTCAAAAATTCAAACTGGCTTGTCTCAGTTGAAGGAGGGCAACGGTACCGCTAAGAACGATCACGGTACCATTTCCGTAATCAGTTCACAATTTTCAGAAATCAATGCCCAATTGGCAAATCAGAACATTGCTTTAGCAAAGGCCCATGTTATGCTTGAAAATCAACCGAGCATTGAAGTTTTAGATATACAATTTGAGCCTCAACTTGGTCAACATTTTGTGCCAAATGATCCGCGAAACGGTGGTGACCTTACCATTACCTACAACAGTGTACCAGGGCTGAACGTTGCTAATGGAAGCATTCCTACCCATGGCATCTCAGATGATGCTTACCAACGATGGGAAAACAATAATAATTGCGGTTTTGCAGCTCAAACCACTATTGTTAGGGAAACCAACAACGGTGTTTTCAATAGTAATCTGCTAACCTTCAACGGACAGCCAGGCACCCCATTTAGTGACGTCAATATTGTAGGTCATATACCTCAGTTTATATTTACCGATATCTTTGGTCTTCCACCCAATGTTCTTGGGGTAGCTTTTAGTTTTGTTTGGTTGGATGGCAACGGCAACCCTACCGATATTGACAATGACAACTTCGACGACACTGCTTTTGTAGAGATTTGGTACAATGATAATTTCACTTGGACCACGGATACCAATCAGAGTCCTGGAATTGATCTTGCATCTATCATAACCCATGAACAGGGTCATTCTTTGGGGTTAGGTCACGTTGGTGTTTTATTTAATAACAATGGAACTTTCACCAATTCACCAGTCGCAGTTATGAACGCAATCTATATTGGTGGCTCGAACAGCAACCTTCAATCTTCAGATTTGGCAAATTACTGCTTCACCTATTTGGACTGGAATAATTTTTAGACCATATCTTGGTTCCCTCAATATTAAAAAAGGCCATCTCAAAGAGATGGCCTTTTTTATTTACCAACCAAAAGCTAGCTTAAACTTTGGTTTCTTTTCTTTTTTAGAGGTCTGTTGCTCTTTTTCTGCCTCCTTATTTCGCAATCGAGCTTCTTGCTCAAAATGCGCAAACATATCCATTGAAAATGGAGCTACTTGCCAAACGCTAGGGTAATGCTTTAACTTTTTCATTTTGAAACAGTTTTCAATTAATGGCTGCAAAATTCAAACAAACAACATCGAATCAAAACAACTTGTTTTTCCAGTTTATATGCTATTTTAACCAAAAGCTTTAAAAGGTCAAATGAAATCAACGCTATCTGACAAACTCCAATTCACTAAAACCTCTTTACAAAAAAATAGCGGACCCTTACTTATTATGCTACTATTTGTAATATTAGGAGCATTTCTAATTTACTTAGGACTTAGAACTAAAACTACTTTTCTATGGATTTTTGGAGCTGTTTTTGGTGGCTTACCCCTATTAGGCATACTATTTACAATACCCTCTAGCTTTTTATATCATTATGAGCAGGTCCAGATCAAAAAATATGGAACTTATGGTATGGCCAATATTATTGAAAAAGAGGAAAAAGATGTTTCATATATCGACAAAGTTGGTAATCGGCGCGTTAATATAAAAGCGATTCAATATTTTCTAACCTACGCTTTTGAGCACAACGGCCAAAGCTTTCAAAATACATTTTTAGTAGCGGGTAAAAATTGTTTTGATACCATCGAAATTGGTAAAGAAATTCCTATTCGCTTTTTACGCACCAATCCGAAAAAGTCAACTATTAGAAGACGTAAGTTGGCCAATGAACTTGGTCTGCCAATAGAAGATTGTCAATAATCATTCTTCGTAGTTCTCTCCTATCTGGTCCAAAACTTTTAAGAACGTTTCAAACTCTAGTACATCCAAACCTTTAATGGCTTGCCTACGCAACTGTTTTGCATGGGGCTCGATGAGTGCAATAACCTCTTGCCCACGCTTTGTAAGTTCCAGTTTAAAACGTTTGAAATCTCCTTCAAAACGTGTTTTTTCTATCCACTTTTTACCTTCTAACTTTCCTATTACCCTAGAAGTTGTAGCCCGATTACGAAAATTAGATTTTACAATATCAGATTGAGAGGCGTCTTCACCCAACTGATATATTCGATACAGAATTACCCATTGCTCAATAGTAAGATCTAGTTGTAGCTCTTGAAAGGCCCTCAAATAGGCATCTTGCACTTTTCTAAGCACTAAATCTAAATGCAGTCCAATACCGGAAATTTCATCTATTTGATTGAGCATAGTTTCATTTAAATGTCGCACTGTGCCTGTCGAAGTGTGATATATTCAATACTGCTTCTAAAGGCTCAGCATGACAAAAATCAGGTATTATATCGAAATGTACCTCTAGAAATCTAAAAATTACTTTGAAAGCCATTTCGTATTCCAAAAATACTTATTTTTGTTGCATTGGCAACAATTATTATAAAGATACATCAAAATACACAGCATATGGAAACTACAACTTTACCAAAATTGCACGAAGACGCTCAAGACTTTATGCCTATCAATGGTACAGACTATATTGAACTTTACGTAGGCAACTCTAAGCAAGCGGCCCATTTCTATAAATCAGCTTTTGGCTTTCAGTCATATGCCTATGCCGGATTACAGACAGGTTTGAAAGACCGCGAAAGCTATGTAGTTATACAAGATAAAATACGATTGGTATTAACTTCACCCCTAAAGAGCGGTACCGAAATTGGAAGGCATATTGACACACATGGTGATGGTGTAAAAGTAGTCGCCTTGTGGGTAGACGATGCCACTTACGCCTATAACACCGCCATGAGCAAAGGAGCCAAATCTTATATGGAACCTGTTACAGAAGAAGATGAAAACGGAAAAGTAGTTCGTGCAGGAATCTATACCTATGGTGAAACGGTCCATATTTTTGTAGAACGTAAAGATTACAAGGGAACATTCTTACCAGGTTACACCACTTGGGAAACTCCGGACTTTAACCCTGCCCCTACAGGATTAAAATATGTTGACCATATGGTAGGCAATGTGGATTGGAATCGTATGAACCATTGGGTAGAATTCTACGAAAAAGTGATGGGTTTTGTAAATATACTTTCATTTGACGATAATGATATTTCTACAGAATACACGGCTCTAATGAGCAAGGTGATGAGCAATGGAAACGGAAGGATTAAATTCCCCATCAATGAACCTGCCGAAGGCGCCAAAAGATCCCAAGTCGAAGAGTACTTAGATTTCTACGAAGGTGAAGGGGTACAACATATTGCGGTAGCCACAGATGACATTATAAAAACGGTCCGTGATTTAAAAAGTCGCGGCATAGAATTCTTGAATATTCCTGATACCTATTACGATGCAGTAACCGATCGTGTAGGTAAAATTGACGAAGACATTGCCCCATTAAAAGAGCTTGGTATTTTGGTAGACCGCGATGATGAAGGCTATCTTTTACAAATTTTCACCAGACCAGTTGAACCAAGACCGACAATGTTTTTTGAAATCATTCAAAGAAAAGGCGCACAGTCATTTGGAAAAGGTAACTTTAAGGCACTCTTTGAAGCTATCGAGCTTGAGCAACAATTGAGAGGTACTTTGCACTAAGATGTGGTTTAAAGTTTCAGGTTTAAGATGCTCTTTTTAGGCTTGAATCTGCAACTTGTATTTGAACTTTAAAACAATGTTATGCCTATTTATCATAAACTCGGGCAGTTTCCCCAGAAGCGACACACGCAGTTCACAAAACCTGACGGAAGCTTATACTATGAACAATTATTCGGGACCATTGGGTTTGATGGCATGTCATCATTACTATATCATGTTCATCGCCCAACACAAGTAAAAAAGGTAGCTGAGGCAATTGATGTGAGCCCAAAAATTGCGGAAGCAAAGCACATTAAATCTAGAAAGCTAATTGGGTTTGATGTATTGCCAAAAGATGATTTTTTGGAATCTCGCGAACCTATGCTAGTGAACAACGATATTCATATTGGTTTGGCCGCTCCAAAGAAATCGATGACTTCTTATTTTTATAAGAATTCTGATGCCGATGAAATGTTATTTATTCATAGAGGCACCGGAACCTTAAAAACTTTTTTAGGAGATATTCCTTTTGAATATGGAGATTATCTTATTATTCCCCGTGGAATGATATATCAAATTGAATTTGACACTGAAGACAATCGCATTTTATATGCAGAGTCTTTTCACCCTATTTATACGCCAAAACGGTATCGCAATTGGTTTGGGCAGTTGTTAGAGCATTCCCCTTTTTGTGAAAGGGATTACAAACTGCCTGAAAATCTACAAACACACGATGAGAAAGGTGAGTTTGTGATGAAAATTAAAAAGCAAGGCATGCTGCATAGCTTAGTCTATGCAACGCACCCTTTTGATGTCGTTGGCTGGGATGGTTATAATTATCCGTACGGATTTTCCATTCACAATTTTGAGCCTATTACCGGTCGTGTGCATCAACCGCCACCAGTGCATCAAACTTTTGAAACCAGTGCTTTTGTCATATGCTCTTTCTGCCCGAGGTTGTACGACTATCACCCAAAATCAATTCCAGCGCCTTATAACCATAGTAATATTGACTCTGATGAAATGCTCTATTACGTAGATGGCGATTTTATGAGCAGAACAGGCATTGGCCCTGGTTATATTTCGTTGCACCCTGCTGGCATCCCCCATGGACCGCATCCGGGAACTTATGAAGCGAGTATCGGTAAAAAAGAAACAGAAGAATTAGCCGTAATGATCGATACTTTTAAACCATTACAATTGACAGAAAATGCCATGAAAATTGACGATGGCAAGTATTACAAATCTTGGATAGAATAAAAATTAGACTTGAGACGATAGATTTGAGAATTGAGAAAAAATCTCATTAAGCACTCACATCTAAAATCTCAATACTGACAGCTATATAAAAATGATAATAAACATACCTGAAAACTCAGATTTTTCTATACACAACATTCCTTTCGGAATTTTCTCCACTGCCGATAGAAGTCCTAGGGCCGGTGTTGCTATTGGTGAGCACATTTTAGATTTAGCCGCCCTTGCAGAACTTGATGTTTTTGAATTTAATACGGCCGTATTCGAGAAAGATACCTTGAACGACTTTATCTCTCTTGGAAAACAGATCACCAAAAAAGTTCGTAAAGACATTCAGGTTTGGCTACAAGACGACAATTCCATTTTAGCCGGAAAACCAGAACTTTTTGTAAAACAGGTGGAAGCAGAAATGCATATGCCCGTGGCCATAGGAGACTACACCGACTTCTATTCTAGTATTGAACATGCTACCAATGTGGGTAAGATGTTCCGCGACCCAGAAAATGCATTATTGCCTAACTGGAAACATATTCCCGTAGGTTATCACGGTCGTGCAAGTTCAATTGTAGTTAGCGGAGTACCGGTTCATAGACCTAAAGGACAAACCATTCCTAATGATTGCAAACAGCCTGTTTTCGGCCCATCTCAGCGTGTAGACTTTGAATTGGAAATGGGTTTTATTACTGGAAAAAACACAAAACTCGGAGAATCAATTTCTACCGATGAAGCGAACGATTATATTTTTGGACTGGTTTTATTAAATGACTGGTCGGCACGTGACATTCAAAAATGGGAATACGTACCGTTAGGGCCGTTCTTGGCCAAGAACTTCGCATCACATATCTCGCCTTGGATAGTTACATTAGAAGCACTTGAGCCTTTTAAAATTTCAGGGCCAGAACAAAAACCTGAAGTATTGCCCTATTTAAAATATCAAGGTGAGAAAAATTACGATATTAACCTAGAAGTGGCGATTACACCTGAACAAAGCGATGAACAAACCGTATGCCATTCCAACTTTAAATACATGTATTGGAATATGGAGCAGCAACTGGCCCACCATACAGTAAACGGTTGTAATATTAACATAGGAGATTTATATGGTTCTGGAACTATTTCCGGAAAAGATGAAAAATCATATGGCTCAATGTTAGAATTAGCCTGGATGGGAACCAAACCCATAAAAATGAAGGACGGCACCGAACGAAAGTTCATTAACGACGGCGACACGGTCACCATGAGAGGGTTTGCAGAAAAAGATGGAAAACGTGTTGGTTTTGGTGAAGTTTCGGCCAAGATTCTTCCAGCAAAATAAAAATGTCATTTCGAAAGAG
>CAYGUZ010000027.1:0-1223 GCA_964353215.1 uncultured Flavobacteriaceae bacterium | reverse complement strand
AGCGAAGCGACGAGGAATCTAAACTAGATTTCTCACATTCGTTCGAAATGACAAAAACAAGTAAAAACAAATGACAAAAACCATAGACCCTAACGCTATTACACAACCCGAGCTGCACGCCTACTTACTTTCAGCGGTAGCACCGAGACCCATTTGCTTTGCCAGTACTATCGATAACGAAGGCAATGTGAATTTGAGTCCGTTTAGCTTTTTCAATGTTTTCAGTTCAAATCCGCCCATCATGATTTTTTCTCCTGCAAGAAGTGGGCGCGATAATTCACTAAAGCATACGCACTTAAATGTAAAAGAAGTTGCCGAGGTAGTTATCAATATCGTAAACTATCCTATTGTTGAGCAGATGTCTTTGTCCAGTACAGCCTATGAAAAAGGAGTAAATGAATTTACAAAAGCAGGACTTACACAGGTTCCTAGCGAGAAAGTAAAACCTCCAAGAGTTGGCGAAGCCCCAGTTGCTTTTGAATGTTCCGTCACTAAAATTATAGAACTCGCTGAAACGCCGGGCGCTGGAAACCTCATACTTGCTAAAGTAGAACTCATCCATATCAATGAAAAATACCTAACAGATGATAGACTAGACACCAAAAAACTTGATTTAGTTGGCCGTATGGGAGGTAGTTGGTATACCCGTTCAAGTGGAGATTCACTCTTTGAGATTCCAAAACCTATCCGTACAAAAGGCATCGGAGTGGACAACCTTCCTGAAAGTATTCGTAACAGCACAGTTTTAACTGGAAATAATTTAGGTCGTTTGGGTAATGTGGAAGAATTACCAACTCTTACGGAAATCGAAAAAGTTGCTGATAACAAAGACAGCAAAGACCTGAACAAAAAATCGGAACTACATAAAATAGCAAAAGAAATTTTAGAGGCTGGGGATACTGAAAAAGCCTTGACCATTCTTATGTATGCAGAAAAATTTAATTGATGGGCAAAACAATTGAATCCATATTCAAACCGCACTTAAAACCAAAAGAAGTTTATCAAGGGGGTAAAAATCCGCCCACTTCCAATGGAAAAAAAATATATAAACTATCTTCTAACGAAAATCCTTTAGGGCAGTCTCCAAAGGCTACTGAAGCTTTGTTAAAGGCAGCCAAACATATTGATGTTTATCCAGACCAAACGGACATTCGATTGCGTGAGGCGCTTGTAAAAGATTTTGATGGACAATTAAATGCAAATCAATTTATCTGCGGAAACAG
>CAYGUZ010000026.1:0-11722 GCA_964353215.1 uncultured Flavobacteriaceae bacterium | reverse complement strand
GGTTCCCAAATGCGGGTAAATCAACACTACTTTCAGTAATAACTTCTGCAAAGCCAAAGATTGCCGATTATGAGTTTACAACGCTAAAACCCAATCTTGGTATTGTTGAATATCGCGATTTTCAAAGTTTTGTCATGGCCGATATACCTGGTATTATCGAAGGTGCCGCCGAAGGTAAAGGTTTAGGACACTACTTTCTACGTCATATTGAGCGCAATGCAACTTTGTTGTTTTTAATTCCTGCAGATAGTAAGGATATTACCAAAGAGTATGAAATTCTCTTGGATGAGCTGCGCAGATATAACCCTGAACTGGTAGATAAACAGCGGATTATTGCGATTTCTAAAAGTGATATGTTAGATGATGAGCTTATGGAAGAGATGAAGGCAATTTTAGATAAAGATTTAAATGTGCCTTATATGTTTATCTCTTCAGTGGCCCAAAAAAGGATACAAGAGCTGAAAGATATGCTTTGGAAGTTGTTAAACGAATAATTCCCCCTTTTTTAAATACCAACTCTATTAATTTGTAATTTTAAGTAGATTCGGCTGCAATGAAGAATTTGCTCTACATAGTTATTTTATACGGTTTGGTTTCGTGCAATGCGGTTCGCGTCAACTATGATTATGATAAAGCCACAGATTTTTCCAACTATACTACCTACAACTATTTTGAGGATATGCAGTCTGGTTTAAGCCAGCTAGACGAGAAACGGTTGTTGCATATTTTAGATTCCACTTTACAGTCTAAGGGATACCTGCTTTCCGAAGAACCGGAATTCTTGGTCAATATTAAAAGCGCGGTATTTCAATCAAATTCAGGGAACAATGTAGGTGTGGGTGTTGGCGGTGGAGGCAGAAATGTTGGCGGTGGTTTGTCGATTGGTATTCCTTTAGGTAATTCGGGTGTACAGCGGCAGATTTTGTTTGATTTTGTAGATGCTGATAAGAATGCACTCTTTTGGCAGGCAGATACAGAAAGTAGTTTTAAAGAGAACACCACACCCTTATATCGAGAAGAACAGCTCAAGAATATCGTCAAAAAAGCATTTTCTAAATACCCTCCCGATTTAAAGTAGTAGTTTTCTCCGCTTAGATTTAGCAATTTACCGTTCGCCATAATTCACTTCGTAGTTGTTCAACTTCAAAATATATTTGAATAAAATGTAACTGAATGTAATATATTGAGCTCATAATGCACTCATATATAGCATTCTAAAAAATATTCAACAATTAAAAACACATTTATGAGAACAAAGCTTTCAAATTTATTTGCAACGGCTGTTTTCCTTCTAATAGGAGTTAGCAGTTATGCACAAGATATTTCCGGTTCTTGGAAAGGGACCTTATCGGTTCAGGGAATGGGGAGATGCCATTAATCTTTAATATATCTAATGAAGATGGGGTATTGAAATCTACAATGGACAGCCCATCGCAAGGAGCAACGGATATTCCAATGGATGAGACTACATTTTCTGATAATCAACTCACAATCGTATTCAAGCAGGCGGGTATTAAGTATGTTGGTACTGCAGATGGTGGAGCTGTAAATGGCACTTTTTATCAAGGTGGAATGGAGTTTCCTTTAAATTTAGAAAAAACGGTAAAAACGATTCCCGGTAATCCAGAATTGGTTTCATCGGATATGGATCTGCAAAAGCTGGCAAGCCTTGATGAAGGAAATTACAGATATACGGTCGAAGATTATTTTGCCAAACCTAAAGCTTCCACTTTTAGATTTTCACCAGATGGAAAATACATGTCTTATCGCGAAAAAGATGAAAATGGAAAGCGCCATATTTATGTAAAAAATGTGGCGACCGGCGAAGCCAAAAGAGCTATCGAAGAAAAAGAAGAGTTAGTTAGAGGTTATGGTTGGATCAACAATGAAAGGTTGGTTTACCTTATGGACAAGGGTGGTGACGAAAACTACCATGTTTACGCTATTGATTTAGATGGTGGTAATCTTAAAGATTTAACTCCTTTTGATGGGGTTCAAGCGCAATTTTCTGATCTTTTAAAAGAAGACAAAGACCATATTATTGTACTGATGAATAAGAACAATAAACAGGTTTTTGAGCCTTATATAGTAAATGTGGTTACCGGAGAACTCAAACAATTGTTCAAAAACGATGATCCTGCGAACCCTATTGCGGGGTATAATTTTGATAAAGACGGCAACCTTAAAGCCTATACAAAAATCAGGGATGGCGTAGAACAAGACTTATATTATGAAGATGGTAAAGGCGGTTTTGAAATCATAAAAAGTTTAAGCTGGAAAGATGCTTTTGGAATTTTAACTTTCGATTACGCTACTGAAAATCCTCATGATGCTTATATGGTGTCTAACATAGATAGTGATAAGTCTAAAATTGTGCTCTACGATTTAAAAGAAGACAAGGTTATTAAGGAAGTTTTTTCAAATGAAAATTTTGATGTTTCTGATATGAGTCTGTCAAGAAAAAGAGATTATGAGTTGGATTATGTTGCCTATGAGGGTGAAAAGAATGTAATTCTTCCGGTAAGTGATTCTTATAAAAAACTGCACAAGCGAATTACTACTAAATTCCCTGGCAAACAGTACAGTATAGCTGATGCTACAGATGATGAGAATAATCTTTTGATTTTTCTGCAAAGCGACCGTTTGTATGGTGAATACCATTCTTATGATGTTAAAAAAGATGAGTTCAAGTTTTTGTACAATTTAATGCCTCAATTAAAAGAGGAAGATATGTCTGAAATGCGCCCTATTACCTTTAAAAGTAGGGATGGCTTGACCATTCATGGCTATATCACCTTACCTAAAGCCGCTTTGGCCGGTGAGAAAGTACCGGTAATTGTAAATCCGCATGGAGGCCCACAAGGTATTCGAGATTCGTGGGGCTTTAATCCAGAAGCGCAATTGTTCGCTAGCCGTGGGTATGCCACCTTACAGGTTAATTTCAGAATTTCTGGGGGTTATGGAAAAGAATTTTTGGAATCAGGTTTCAAACAAATAGGCAGAAAAGCCATGGACGATGTTGAAGACGGCTTAAAATATGTAATCGACCAAGGTTGGGTAGATGCTAAAAAAGCAGCTATCTACGGCGGTAGTCATGGTGGCTATGCGGTACTTCGGGGTATGACCAAAACACCTGATTTATATGCCTGTGGTGTAGATTATGTGGGGGTTTCCAACTTATTCACCTTCATGAAAACAATTCCACCTTATTGGAAGCCTTATTTGAAGATTATCAAAGAAATTTGGTATGACGAAGATATCGCAGAAGAAAAGAAAATCATGGAAGAAGTTTCACCGGTATATCAAATAGATAAAATAAAGAAGCCTTTATTCGTAGTTCAGGGTGCCAATGACCCACGAGTAAATATTGACGAGTCTGACCAGATTGTTAGTGCTCTTAGAGAAAAAGGTTATGATGTGCCTTATATGGTAAAATATGACGAAGGGCATGGTTTTGCTAAAGAAGAGAACTCAATCGCTTTATACAAAGCTATGATGGGGTTCTATGCCAAACATTTAGGTCAGGATCAAATCTCTACACCTTTAAAAAACTAAATAACCAGCCATAACTCGTTGCAAGGGAGCCATTTGGCTCCCTTTTTCATTCCTATACTTTACAATTTTCAATTCAGTAATCGCTAATTACCGTTCGGTAAGTCTGTTTGACCGTTGGTCATAATTTACTTTCAAGACCATTCGTTTGGGCATACTTTTACTTCATAATCAAACAAAAACAACTAGTGATGATAACACTTACGAAACTTATAATAGAAGCGGTATTAGCCATTTTACTTTAATAATAACCATTAAAAACCATAACGATGAAAAACTCTAATAACATAAAACAAGTAGTATTTATAATAGGATTTTTAACCCTTTTAGTAGGCCTATTTAATATAATAAGTAATAGCCTTATGACCAACTTTTTTACTTTATACATTGGCCTTGCCTTAATCGGATTGTCTGTTTCTCATAAAGAAGAAAAAGTAAAAACTTTAAATGCATAATTAGGAATAAGACGAGAACTTCATTTTGGATTGCAGCGGAATACTCATGCTAAGTGCAATTTTCAGTTAAATTCTAACAAAAGATATCGCCCAGGCACTGATCCTGAGCTTGTCAGGCTTAGGCTTTACTATTCTAGGTTTTACAAAGCAGGGGAGAAAACAAATGGCATGTGAAGCAAAATCGCTAAAAAAGAGTCCTGTGAAGTCAACCTTGACGCTATTAGGATTTACGTTGTTCTCTGGAGGATTGGGCCATTTTTTTGATAAATGTTATATCACGTAATCAATTAGGTCTAAATGATCAAAAAGGAAATACTTACATTACAGAAACTTTTTTATACCGTCTTGTTCATCTTATTGTTTTACTATTTAGGTAAATTCACAACATTTATATTACATTTTTTTGGTTTGGTGCTATAACCTTTAATTTATGACCTTAAAACAAAAGAATTATAACCAGATTTTTTGGGTGCTTCAGCTTTTGGGTTGGGGTTCCTTTTTTTTATTGGTCTTTCTAACACTGCGAACAGATGGAGGTATAATAGAAAAAACTATTTTTTACATTTCAATGTGTATTGTAGGGATTTTGCCAACAGGACTGTTACGATTTTATCTAAAAAAGACAAATAGTGTAGCCAACTTCAATTTTTTTAATGTTTTTAAGATTATTATTGGAGTGGTCTTGGCGGCATTATTAATGATAAAGCTCCCGCCTCAGTTAGGCAGGTTTTCTCGTTTTTTAATGGATGTTCTATTAGAGAATCCGAATTTAGATATTTCGGCACCTATGGCTGGCGAAAATAGTGCCCCGACTTATTTGGGCTCATTGCTTTTGATTTTTGCTTGGACCGTTATTTATTTGACAATTAAGTATTTTATTAGGCTAAATAAAGTACGAGCAGATAAACTTCAACTAAAAGAGTCTATCAAACAAGCACAGCTTAATACATTAAGGGGTCACTTAAACCCAGATTTTATTGTAAATGCCCTTAATGGAATAAAAGCATTAATGCCTATTGATGTAAGCAGATCTAGGTCGCTACTGACACAATTATCTGAAGTGTTGCGCTATTCGCTCACCAAAAACAATGTGAACAAAGTTAGTTTAAAAGACGAAGTAGAACTCGTAGAGAACTATGCCAACCTTATTGAAACGATATTCGAATCTAAACTTGGTATAAGGTGTAATATAGAACAACGCTTACTTTATCATGAAATTCCGCCGATGCTATTGGTGAATCTTTGTGAGGTTGGTTCTATAAGAGATACCCCGAAGACCAAGAGGCAAAAGAATATTATATTCCATGTAGACAAAGTTGCAAATTTTTTAGAGCTGAGAATTGACTACAACGATTTTACAGAATCTGATTTGGATACTATAGTGATGAAAAGAATAAAGCAACGTCTAAAACTGTCGTATAAAATTTCTGCAGAATTTAAAAAAAGAAGTACTGATTCTGGAGTTCAGATTAATATAAACCTGCCCTTAATCGTTAAAAACCGACAAAAGAATGAAAGCTAAGTACAAAGAGCGTCTTTTTTGGTTATTACAATTAGCTGGTTGGGGTGTAACTAATGGTTTCATATTTGTTTTCCCCTTCGGATTTAGCGCGAAGTACATGGCGTATTCATTTTTAACCACTACACTTCTTGGTGTTTTGACCACATCACTATATAGAGCTTATTTAAGTAAAAATGTGGGCCTAAGTTTTAATGACAATAAAAAGGTGCTAAACCTGATAGGGGCCTTTATAATTTGCAGTCTTTCATATTTTGGCTTGGCCATTTCAGCAGAATATCTCTACGAAATTATTTGGGAACGAACAGAAAGTGAACTTACTTTCATTAAAGAGAATATGACCTTTGGCTTGGCACTGTTAAATGTCTTTTTTACGATTTTTGGTTGGACCGCTATTTATTATGGGGTAAATCTGGTCTTAAAGGCAAACAAAAACAATCTCGAAAAACTAGAGCTAAACGCAACGCTAAAAGAAGCACAGTTAAATACCTTAAGAGGGCAAGTTAATCCTCATTTTATGTTCAATAGTCTAAACAATATTCGGGGTCTAATGTTGGAGGACGTTGATAAATCTAGTGAAATGATTACAAAGCTTTCTGAAATGTTGCAATTCGCCATGGCGAAAAATTCGGTAGATGCGATACCCATGAAAGATGAGCTTGAAATGGTCGAAAACTACATTAGCCTTTCTAAAATACAAATGGAAGATAGACTGCAATTTGAGAAAGATATTGATGACGAGGTACTTGATTCAAAAATACCTCCCATGATTATTCAAATTTTAGTTGAGAATGCTGCAAAACATGGTATTGCCAATTTGAAAAATGGAGGAATTATAAAACTTAAGATTGAAAAATGGGAGAATAATTTAAATATACTTGTTTCCAATACGGGTAAGCTTCAAATTGCAGAGAATTCTACGCGATTAGGGTTGAAAAATATCAAACAAAGACTAAGGTTATTATTCGGAGAAAGAGCAAGCTTTAGTCTTACGGAGGTAGGTGAAGAGGTGGTTGCAGAAATAAATATTCCACAGATATGAGTATAAAAGCGGTAATAGTTGAAGATTCGCGCTTAGCTCGTAATGAGTTAAAAGAGCTATTAAAAAGCCACTCTGATATTGAGTTGATAGGTGAGGCAGAAAATGTAGATCTGGGTTATGAGTTGATACAAAAAACACATCCTGATTTGTTGTTCCTTGATATAAATATGCCCGAGAAAGATGGTTTCGAACTTTTAAAAATGCTCGATGATGTCCCCATAACAGTATTCACAACGGCTTTTGATGAATATGCGATTAAGTCGTTTGAATATAATGCCTTAGACTATTTGCTTAAACCAATCAATGAGAAGCGTTTTGCTGCGGCCATCGAAAAGGTAAAATCTCAAATAGAAGCTAGAGAAGAAGAAAATTGTTCTTCCGCCAGACTTACCGAAAACAGTCAAATCTTTATAAAGGATGGAGAGCAGTGTTGGTTGGTAAAAATTGGCGAAATCTCCCATTTTGAAATCGTTGGTAATTATACCCGCGTATTTTTTCAAGGGCATAGACCAATGCTATATAAATCACTAAATCAGATTGAAGAGAAATTACCGGAAGGTTCTTTTTTTAGGGCTAATCGCCAACAGATAGTTAATACCAATTTTATAGCTACTGTAGTTCCATGGTTTAATGGAAAATTAAAACTTAGGATGCAAAATGATGATGAGGTAGAAGTTTCAAGAAGGCAGTCTTACCTCTTTAAAGACCGAATGAGTTTTTAAATAAATAAGCCTCTCAATTTGAGAGGCTTATTTATTAAGTTCTTTATCCTTCGAGCATTGCTGAATAACTATCCTTATAGCCAATTAAAGTAATTACATTCAGTAAAAGTAGCCCGATAGCCGGGCCAATATTAGCAGGGTCTAAAGTAGCGTGAAAAAGTACGGCGTTTACCGAAACACTCATTAAAATAACAGTTAGTAAAGCTCCCCATTTATTAAAAATAAGCGCAAGTCCAGCTACCACTTCTACAATTCCGACCAAGTTTAGCGTTTGACTTTTAGCCAATGCGCCGAAATAATTGAGTGCATCTCCGGTCAGTTCAAAATCGGGTAAAAAGTGTAAAAACTTGTTGAGTCCAAATACTAAAACAAATACTCCTAATAAAATTCGAACTACTAAAAATATTTTTGATTTCATTTGTTAAATTTTGATGGTTTGTCGATAAAACCGAACAAAATTTACAAAATCATCAGATTATTGGCTTTTTGAATAATGGTATGGTTATTTGTACTCGTCTCTTGCAGGGCTAAAAATATCCATTAGCTTACAGGTGGTTAAGGCTTTTCCACTATGCGGAATGTTAGATGGTATGATTACGACATCTCCGGGTTCATAAGTCTTTGTGGTTCCATTCAAAGTAAACTTAAAAGTACCCTCAACAACATGCATTATTTGCTCATGAATATGATGGTGCTCAGGTACCTCTGCTCCTTCGTCGACATCCCAAAAAACCCAGGTCATCGATTTTGAATGGACTAGTTTGCCGTGATAACCGGGCATTATTTCTTTAGAAGGTATAGTTGATAAGTTCATGCTTTTATTTTTTTTCAAGATATGAATTATTAAAAATACTGTGTGGCTTTGTTATCTTTAAACCGAAATACAAATGGAATGAAAATACATTTTATAGCCATTGGCGGTGCGGCAATGCACAATCTGGCCTTGGCTCTTGCACAGAAAGGATATGGGGTAACAGGTAGTGATGATGTTATTTACGAACCATCTAAAAGCAGGTTGTATCACAAAGGACTCTTACCAGAAGAGTTTGGTTGGTATCCAGACAAAATTCATGAAAATTTAGATGCTGTCATCTTAGGTATGCACGCTAAAACAGATAATCCTGAGTTGTTAAGAGCACAAGAACTGGGGGTTAAAATATATTCTTACCCTGAATTTCTATTTGAGCAATCTAAAAATAAGACGCGGGTTGTAATCGGTGGTAGCCATGGCAAAACCACCATTACCTCAATGATTTTACACGTACTCAATTATCACAATATTGATGTCGATTATATGGTGGGGGCCCAGTTAGAAGGTTTTGATTGTATGGTGCATCTTACCGATAAGAACGATTTTATCGTTTTAGAGGGTGACGAGTACTTGTCATCTGCAATAGACCGTAGACCCAAATTTCATTTGTACCGACCCAATATTGCGCTCTTAAGCGGTATTTCTTGGGATCATATAAATGTTTTTCCTACGTATGAAAACTATGTTGAACAGTTTAAACTATTTGTAGATAGCATTGTTAAGGGCGGAAGCGTAACCTATAATGAAGAGGACCACGATTTGAAGGAAGTGGTAGGGTCTTCGGAGAATACCATTAGAAAGATGCCTTACCAAACCCCTGAGTATAGTGTGGAGAACGGTGTTACGCTTTTAGAGACCCCAGAAGGGCCTATGCCCATAGAGGTGTTTGGTAAACATAACCTTAATAATTTGGCCGGTGCAAAATGGATATGTCAAAATATGGGAGTCGATGAACTCGACTTTTATGAGGCAATTGCCACATTTAAAGGGGCATCAAAAAGGATGGAGAAAATTGCCGAGAATCATACAAGTGTTGCCTTTAAGGATTTTGCCCATTCGCCAAGTAAAGTTGAAGCTACGACCAATGCGGTGAAAGAGCAATACCCCAAAAGGAGGCTCTTGGCTTGTTTGGAGCTACATACTTATAGCAGTTTAAATGCAGAGTTTTTAAAAGAGTATAAAGGCACCTTAAATGCTGCTGATGAAGCAGTTGTCTTTTATTCGCCCGAAGCCGTTAAAATAAAAAGATTGCATAAGGTAACTGAGCAACAGATAGCCGATGCCTTTCAAAGAAAAGATTTAAAGGTTTTTACGAATTCTGAAAGTTTTCAAGAATATTTATTTAACAAGAAATTCATCAATAGTTCTTTACTTCTTATGAGTTCAGGTAGTTATGGAGGTCTTGATTTTGACAAGGTCAAAGATTTGCTGAAGTAGTGTTGATTTAGGTAAGAAACCCACTATATAGATAAAATATACTAGAGTTTTCATTTTTACGTTAGCATTAAAGCTTAATCCCAAACTTAGGTGCTATGCAAAGCAAATTAAACCTACTATTATTTCTTTGTAGCATTCATATCTTATGTGCTGCCGGTAGGGTTCAAGATATTCCTGAACTCCCTGAAAACCCTACCAAAGATCAAGTTGTCATAGTATTGGATACTTTGAAAACCAGAATGTATAAAGAGTTTTACGGCAAAAATTATATAAAAGTTCTCGAATATGGAGATGTTGGCCTAAATCTGGCAAAGAGCATCAACGATACGGAGACAGATTTACAGTTGTCAAGATTTCTAGGAAGTACTTTTATAATGATGCGTGATACCATAAGGGCAAAAGAAATGATTGAAGCTTCTATGCAGAAAGCTAAGCTAATGCAAGATAGTCTCGCCATGGGAAAGACTACATCTGACCTGGGTAATATGTATAATGAATTTGGTGATAAGACCAGGGCAATCGACTATTATAAAAAAGCGATAAAACTTTTGAAATCGAACTCGGGACAAAATCAATTATTTGTTCTGTATTACAACCTTTCCGAGATTTATTTGGATAGAAAAGATTTAGTGAACGGAGAAGTCTATGTTGATAAATTGACAGCAATGATAGATAACATAGAAAGACCTATGTTCTTGTGTTCTTATCAGCTCTCTTTAGGAAAACTACATTTTTTAAAAAATAATTTAGATCTAGCCATCGATTACCTCAAACAATCTATCGAGCTTTCAGAAAGCAATAATTATGTGGATAATATAATCAGTGGTTACAATACATATTTAGATATTTTAATAAAGAAGAAAGATTTTGAGGCCGTTCATAATTTGAGGTCAAAGCTAGATGCTTACAAAGACGAAAAAATAGAACTAGAAAAAGCTGCGGTAATACAGGGTGCCATCGCTAAGATGAATGTTGAGCAGTATAAACAAGAACTAAAGGCTCAAGAGCTTGAAAATGAGCTTAGTAGGCAGAGGGCTAATAGAAGTAGAATAGGACTTTACTTAGGAATTGGAGCGTCACTGATCTTGAGTGTCTTTTTGTTCATAATTATGTTATCTTCAAAAAAACGAAAGGCTTTGGTGTTAAGTCTACAAGATAGTAATGTGCAATTTCTTAAAGCAAAGAAAAAAGCCGAAGAACTTTCTAAAGTAAAAACCAATTTTTTATCAGCTATAACACATGAACTTAGAACCCCGTTATATGGCATAATAGGGATTTCTTCAATTTTACAACAAGACAATAGTCTTGAAGAGCATAAAGAAGACATTAATTCTCTTAAATTTTCTGCAGATTATTTATTGGCAATGGTAAATGACTTACTGTTCTTAAATAGATTAGAAGAGTTTAAAGAACAAAAATTGGAAGAAAAAGTATTTCAACCAAGAACGCTTGTCGAAAACATTGTAAGCTCTTTGGAGTTTATGCGAAAAAAGAATAACAATAGCTTTGATATTTACATCGCCCCTAATGTGCCACATTTTCTAAAAGGAGATTTCGTTAAATTATCACAGATTTTGATTAATCTGATCAGTAACGCTTGCAAGTTTACTGAAGAAGGTACCATAAAGATAGCATTAACGGCGCGGAATATAGGTGCCGATAAGGTGAGTATATATTTTTTGATCGCCGACGATGGTTTGGGCATATCTAAAGACAAACAAGCTATTATCTTTGATGAATTTACCCAAGATCGTAAAAATACCGTTTTTGCCGGCACAGGTCTTGGCCCATCTATCGTAAAGCGTCTTTTAGACATTCATAATTCTACAATTACTTTAAAAAGCGAGGAAAATATTGGCACAGAATTTAAATTTTCTATCGACTACCCAATTGCCGAAAAAGAAGAGTTTGAAAAAGTTGAAGAGAGAGATACTACGGATAAAAATATCGAAGGAAGTCACATTCTTATTGTCGATGACAACAAAATCAATCTTTTGGTTACCCAAAAGATTTTAGAACGTGACAATTATGTTTGTTCGACTGCCGCCAATGGCGAACTAGCAGTTGAAATAGCGAAAAAAGAGGTTTTCGATTTAATTTTAATGGATGTAAACATGCCTGTAATGAATGGGTTTGAAGCTACCGAAGCAATTAGAAAGTTTAATGTTGATGTTCCTATTATTG
>CAYGUZ010000025.1:0-11955 GCA_964353215.1 uncultured Flavobacteriaceae bacterium | reverse complement strand
ACTTAAACAATGCAGAGCTATGTGATGGGGCTTGTAGGTAAACACATCAGTATTACAAAATGGGTATATCAAACAAATTTATTCTGTGAGTTCAATGTAATTTCCTCAAAAACCATTTCATTTCAAAAAAGAAAACTAATTCCCCTCCTTTGGAGGGGTTGGGGGAGGCTTAATACCCAATCTTTCTTCGTACTCTTTCTAAAACTTCATTAGCTACTTTTTTAGCTTTTTCTGCCCCAATAGCCAATGCTTCATCTACTTCTTTTAGGTTATTCATGTAGTAGTCAAACTTTTCTCGAGGTTCTTCAAATTTTTGAAGAATAACCTCGTATAGAGCCTGTTTGGCATGACCATAGCCATAATTTCCGGCTAAATAATTGGCGCTCATCTCTTCGATCTGTTCTTGTGAGGCGAGTAATTTGTACAAGGCAAATACATTGTCGTTTGTGGGATCCTTTGGGTCTTCCATAGGTGTGCTATCCGTTTGAATGCCCATTAACTGTTTACGTAACTTTTTATCCGGTTGAAAGAGATTGATGATGTTGCCTTTGCTTTTGCTCATCTTCTGCCCATCAGTTCCAGGAACATACATGGTGCTTTCTTGGAGTTTTGTCTCAGGTAGCACAAATGTTTCTCCAAAAAGATTATGGAATCTTGAAGCCACATCGCGGGTCATCTCAAGATGTTGCGATTGGTCTTTGCCCACGGGTACAATATTGGCATCATACAATAGAATATCTGCCGCCATAAGCATAGGATAGCTAAATAAGCCAGAATTTACATCTTCCAATCGGTCCGCTTTATCTTTAAAAGAATGCGCAAGTGTTAAACGCTGGTATGGAAAAAAACAGCTTAAATACCATGCAAGTTCGGTTACTTGGGGCACATCACTTTGGCGGTAGAACACGGTTTTTTCAACATCTAACCCGAAGGCAAGCCATGTTGCAGCCGTGGCATAGGTATTTTTTCGTAGTTCTTCACCATTTTTTATTTGGGTAAGCGAATGCATATCCGCAATAAAAAGAAAAGATTCATTGGCAGGGTTATCTGCCATGGTAATGGCAGGCATAATTGCGCCTAAAATATTTCCTAGATGTGGAACACCGGTACTCTGAATTCCTGTTAAGATTCGTGCCATGTCGTATTTTGAAGTGGTAAAAGTAACAATCCGAAGGATATAAAAAAAGCGGCTAAAAGCCGCTTTGTAGTAATTAATAGCTGTGATTCTATTTTTTAAAGAGTCCGGCAACGAACAAAACTACAACAGCACCAATGACCCCGGTAACCAGGTCACCAATAATACCAGAGCCAACGTGTATTCCTAGTATTCCGAACAGCCAATTTCCTATGACACCGCCAACTATTCCTAAAATAATGTTGATCAGTGCGCCAAAACCACCGCCTTTCATAATTTTTCCGGCCAGCCATCCGGCCAAAGCACCGATTAACAAAGCATATAATAAACCCATTTTTTTCTTTTTTTAGGTTAGTATCAGAAAGATAGTTAAAAATTCTATTTTTACCTGTGCCTAAATTAATTAGAAATATAGGATATACCTTATACCGAATATGGTTTTACATCTTAGTAGCCCTGCCAATAGTCATATTCTTTCCTTTTTTATTGGCTACAACGATTTCTGAAAAGACCTACCCACA
Organism: uncultured Flavobacteriaceae bacterium; assembly: GCA_964353215.1. Lineage (GTDB taxonomy): Bacteria > Bacteroidota > Bacteroidia > Flavobacteriales > Flavobacteriaceae > Croceitalea. The sequence goes on along the minus strand of CAYGUZ010000025.1, from coordinate 10,299 downwards.
GTTCTTCTGGTTGGCGCGTAATGTTTGGGCAAAAACCATACTGTTTGGTATGTTATGCTTTCCAAAAGTAAAACTAGAACAAGAAATCAGTAGAAATAAAAGTTATATGCTTACCGCGAACCATACCAGTATGTTGGATATTATGTTAATGCTCTATGTAAGCAAGAATCCCTTTGTTTTTGTAGGCAAGGAGGAACTGGCAAAGATTCCACTATTTGGATTTTTCTATAAACGGGTCTGTATTTTGGTAAACCGAAACGACCCAAAAAGTAGAACGGCTGTGTATCGTCGCGTACAACATAGGTTGAACCAAGGATTAAGCATCTGTATTTTTCCAGAAGGGGGTGTGCCCGATGAAAATGTGGTACTGGATAGTTTTAAAGATGGCGCATTCCGTATGGCAATAAAGCATAATATACCAATTGTTCCAATTACTTTTTTAGATTGTAAAAAACGTTTTTCTTGGACGTTTTTTAGTGGAGGTCCCGGCCCCCTTAGAGTTAAGGTGCACAAGTTTGTGGATGCCCAAATTTTGGGTACTGAAGACACATCGACAATTAGGGAAGAGGTAAGGGAAACAATATTGGATGAACTGATTAAAAACGCATAAAAAAACACCTCGCAACTGTTACGAGGTGTTTTCGGATGCCGCTAACGCGACACTTCCTAACCAACTTTTTGAGTTTTAATGCCTTATTGTAACATTAAAAGTTAAACCTAACCCCACTATAAATACCAACGGAATAAGGATTAAAACTACCCGCGGTTTGCGAAAAGGTGTTCAACTGATATTTAAAAACAGGGTCTAAGTTTATCTGAATTTTTGGAGAGAATTCATAACTGAATCCTAATCCGAAGTTTCCACTGAAATTAACGGTGTTTACGTTGTTGGCCTCACCAATTTCAGTTCTAAGGCCTTCAGATTGCAATGAAACGGAGTTGTCTACAAGAAACAATGAACTGAATCCTCCAATAAGATTTACACCGACTTTCTTATCGACTAGGGCATAGTTTAATTCTAAGGGTACTTCTAAATACCCAAGTTGTTGAGACATAATGCCATCTTTCTCCGGGGTCTGGGCTGTAAAATCACTGGCATTCGGACCAGGTAATTCGTTAGAAGCAGCTTTTTTGCTCTGAACCACGATAGTTCTTGAACTTTGAGAAAAGTTAATGTTGTCTATGGTGCCGGTGCTGTTTTCCGCAACTGACGAAGAGAAAACAATTTCATTGGTATCATAACCATAATCTACTTTGTGTATTCCCGAACGAACTTTTAATCTTTTGCCTAAATCATAAGCAACCGTTAAACCGTAGCTCAAATTAATGTTTCCAGACTTTGAGTTTTCTACAAAGTTGGAATGAATGGGTGAACCTTGGCCAACGGCATCAAAATACACTGGGGCGATAGAGGGGCCAACAGACCATTTATGCTCATTGGTTTCTAATGCAGCAACCTCTTCTTGTTCTTCCTTTTCTTTAATAGCGTCGAAAATTGATATTTTACCCTTCTCTAAATCTAGAGAATCAACAGCTGTTTTTGCAACAGCTTCTTTGGTATTTGATAGCTCTTTGTCTATAGCTTCTTTTTTATAAAGGTCTGCGTTGACCTTTTCTTTTTTAGTATCAACGGTGGTTGCTACGTCACTGTTTTTAGAATTCTTAGGCAGTGATCTCTTAAAATCTATTTGATTATTGTCTTTTTTAGGTGTCTTTTTATTAGAGCGCCCATTTTCGGCAACAAGAATTCTTCCTTTAGTCTTTACACTTTCTTTTTGTTTGTCTTTTTGCGTTTTAGTGTTGGCAAATCGTTGCCTTTCACCTTCATTCACGCTATCTTCTGGTGTAGCTTGTGAGGTGGCTATTTGAATATTGTTTGTGCCCTTGGTTTGGCCAGCTTTTTCGGTGTCCGCTAGTTTTGGTTCATTTTTCGTTTTAATGGTTTCAATAGAATCATTTGATAGTTTTTGATTACGTGTATTTTTCTCAGGATTTTGACCCGTATTCTTTTCCGTGCTTGTGGTTTGATTTTCAGGAATAGCTGATTCAAAAGGATCTAGCACAAAGACAAATAGCGCTAATAATGCGGCAACGCCACCCAGTTTCCACCAGAGGGGTATTACCCTTTTCTTTTTCTTCTTGTCCAAGGAAGCTGCGATAGACTCCCAAACGTATTCGTCAGGAACCTCCGCGAAGTCTTTAAACTTCTCTTGGTAGAGTTTTTCTAAATTCTTTTTTTTCATACTTAATGTAATTAAGCTATGCTTATATTTTCTTTTTCAATTTTTTCTTTTAAAATCATTTTGGCTCTGGCCAAATTAGATTTTGACGTTCCGGTTGATGTTCCTAAAAGCTCACTGATTTCTTTGTGAGAATAGCCGTCAAGAACATAAAGGTTAAACGTGAGCCGATATTTGTTGGGCAGTTCTTGAATGTAATTCAGTAATGTAGAGAGATTAATATTATCTACATGTTCACCTTCAATTGTCACCTCTTCGTCTTCCATGTTTTCAGAGACTACGTTTAAATGCTGCTCTTTTCTATATTTCTGTAGAACAGTATTTACGGCAATCCGTTTCATCCAACCTTCAAAAGAACCTTTATTGGTAAACTGGTCAATTTTATCGAAAATCGTCATAAAACTATCATGAAGACTATCTTCGGCTTCTGTTTTATTACGTGAATACTTAAGGCATACTCCGAAAAGCACTCCCGAGTATTTTCGGTAGAGTTCTTCTTGAGCCCGTCGATTGCCCTGTTTACAGTTATTTATGAGTTTTTCAAGACTCAAGCTATTTGTTGGTTAGGTTTAATACTAAGATTATTGCTGTCTCTTATTGCATTACCGGTACTTCATATTCCAGATATATGGGGTTGCCGGTCTCATCCATCCCTGAGTAAAATCGAAATAAATAGGTTTCTGTATAATCCACTCTAAATCTAAAGGTCGCACTTACTTCTTCTAAGGAATCGTTGCAGGAATCACTCTCAAGTATTGTGCCGATTGTAGAAACAATTCTAGTGGTGGTCTCTGGTGAGGTCACCTCAAAACCTTCAAAAAACGTACAGTCATTGGGTCTTGTAAAAGTCACTTCGATTTCATGTATTCCGTTGTGGTCAAAAGACTCAGGAAAATCAACACTTACTACTTCTAAAACAGTAAATTGAAAGTTCTGTTCATCAGAATCTAGCGAACAACCAGAACTGCTAAGAATTGCTAAAGCACAGCAAAGGATTAAAATTATTTTTTTCATAGGCTTTAATTTCAAGAACTAAGATGCATTTTGCCCAGAAAGGTTGCGTTTAAGATGTTTTTTGTGATTTAAATTACTCTTTTAGCGTAGTTATGGCCTCACGTATTTTTTCTTCAAGTTCTTCGGCCAATTCAGGATTATCTTCTAAAAGCGATTTTACCGCATCACGCCCTTGACCTAACTTGGTGTCACCATAACTGAACCAAGAACCACTTTTCTTTACAATTTCATAGGCTACGCCTAAATCTAAAACCTCTCCTACCTTAGATATACCTTCACCATACATGATGTCGAATTCTACCGTTTTAAAAGGCGGGGCAACTTTGTTCTTAACCACTTTTACACGGGTCTTATTTCCTAAAACATCACCATCGGTGCTTTTTATTTGGGTAGAACGTCTAATATCTAATCTAACAGAAGCATAGAATTTAAGTGCATTACCACCAGTAGTAGTTTCGGGGTTACCGAACATCACTCCGATTTTTTCACGTAATTGGTTAATGAAAATAACGGTACAGTGCGTTTTACTAATTGTGGAAGTTAGTTTTCTGAGGGCTTGAGACATTAACCTTGCATGTAGACCCATTTTAGAGTCACCCATTTCCCCTTCAATCTCACTTTTGGGTGTAAGAGCGGCAACGGAATCAATGATAACAATATCGATTGCCCCAGAACGGATTAGATTTTCTGTAATCTCTAAGGCTTGCTCGCCATGATCGGGTTGCGAAATGATGAGGTTATCAATGTCGACCCCTAAATTTTTGGCATAAAAACGGTCAAAAGCATGCTCTGCATCAATAAACGCGGCGATACCTCCATTCTTTTGGGCTTCGGCTATAGCATGTAAAGTCAAGGTTGTCTTACCCGAAGATTCGGGGCCATATATTTCGATTACCCTCCCTCGAGGATATCCACCAACACCTAAGGCCAAATCTAGACCTATGGAACCTGAAGATATGACTTCGACATCTTCTATTACACTGTCACCAAGTTTCATAACGGCACCTTTACCGTATGTTTTATCAAGCTTATCTAATGTTAATTTTAACGCTTTTAATTTTGCCTCGTTCTCGTTAGCCATGTTTCAAAAATTAGACGACTAAAATACCATTTCTTTTGCATTTAAAAATGGCAACGCAACCTTTTTAAAAGGTTTACATCCTTTAGGTAGCTAATTCAAATAATTGTCAAATAGTTTCTAAAACTTTTTGAGACCACAGTATCTTATTTTATCTATGAAAAAGAAATGTTAGTGGTCAAAGGCGTACCCGAAAGCGAGGTGCGCCTTTTTTATTTAATTCCTATTTTTGCAACGCTTTAAAACTTAAAATATTAGTATAGCATGCAACTGTACAATACATTAAGTGCAAAAGAAAGAGCGAAATTAATCGAAGAGGCCGGCAAAGACCGCCTTACTATCTCTTTCTATAAATATGCACACATCGGTAATACCGAAATTTTCAGAAATCATCTTTTTATTAACTGGGATGCTTTAGAAGTATTAGGTCGAATTTATGTTGCCAATGAAGGCATAAATGCCCAGCTTTCTGTTCCTGCAGAGAATTTTGATGCTTTTAAGGCACACATAGACAGCATTTCTTTTTTAAAGAATGTACGACTTAATATTGCCATAGAACAAGACAATAAATCGTTCTTGAAGCTTAAAGTAAAAGTGCGTCATAAAATTGTAGCTGACGGTCTTAACGACAAGACTTTTGATGTCACCAATAAAGGCATTCATGTAGATGCGCAACGATTTAATGAATTGATTGAAGATCCAGATACCGTTTTGGTAGATATGCGCAACCATTATGAAAGTGAGATTGGGCATTTTAAAAATGCGGTAACACCCGATGTCGACACTTTTCGTGATTCGCTGGATATTATAGAAAAAGACTTGGCAGACCACAAAGAAGATAAAAAATTGGTCATGTATTGTACGGGTGGTATACGTTGTGAAAAGGCCAGTGCCTATTACAAACACAAGGGATTCAAACAAGTATATCAGTTGGAGGGCGGAATTATAGAATATACCCGTCAGGTCAACCAAAAGAAGTTGGAAAATAAGTTTTTAGGCAAAAACTTTGTTTTTGACCATAGAAGGGGAGAGCGTATATCTGAAGATATCATTGCCAATTGCCACCAATGCGGAAAACCATGTGACGAACATGTCAATTGTGCCAATGAGGCTTGTCATCTTTTATTTATTCAATGCGAAGAATGCGCGACAGCTATGAACAATTGTTGTTCAGATGATTGCAAAGAAATTCACGCTCTGCCTTATGAGGAGCAGAAGAAGCTCCGCAAAGGAAAACATGCCAGTAATAAGATTTTTAAAAAAGGGCGCTCAGAGGTGTTGAAGTTTAAAAAGTAAGATTTCTTTCCTGCCACATTTTATATGTATATTTACTTCTAGTTAATTTATGAACCCTAATTAAGAAATCGCCCTAGCTTTTTTCTTAATTCAATATATAGAGTATGGGATGTAGCAGTTGTTCAACCGGTAAGGATGGGCAGCCGCGGGGATGCAAGAATAATGGCACTTGTGGCACTGATGGTTGTAATAAACTCACGGTATTTGATTGGCTTTCTAACATGTCTTTGCCCAATGGGCAAAAACCTTTTGACTGTATAGAGGTCCGTTTTAAAAATAGCAGAAAAGAATTTTTTAGGAACTCTGAAGGCCTATCATTGGCGATTGGCGATGTAGTAGCTACGCAGGCAAAGTCTGGTCATGATATTGGTATAGTAACCTTAACGGGCGAGCTGGTAAAGGTTCAAATGAAACGAAAAAAAGTAGACCCTACTGATCAAGATTTACCAAAAGTATACCGAAAAGCTTCTCAAAGAGATATTGATATTTGGCAAAAATGCCGCGATAAAGAAGCCGAAATTCAAAAACGATCAAGAGAAATTGCTATTTCGTTGAACTTACAAATGAAGCTTAGTGATGTAGAATTTCAAGGTGATGGCTCTAAAGCCACTTTTTATTATACTGCTGAAGATCGTGTTGATTTCCGTCAGTTAATAAAAGATATGGCCAAGGCCTTTTCAATTCGCATAGAAATGCGCCAGATTGGGTATCGTCAAGAAGCCCAGCGTTTAGGGGGTATCGGTTCTTGCGGACGCGAATTGTGCTGTTCGACCTGGCTGCATGATTTCAGGTCCGTTAGTACCTCATCCGCAAGATACCAGCAATTGGCACTAAATCCGCAGAAATTGGCAGGGCAATGCGGAAAGCTAAAATGTTGTTTGAATTATGAGTTGGATATGTATCTCGATGCTTTAAAAGATTTTCCGGGGCAAGACACAAAACTGCATACCGAGAAAGGCGTTGCCTATTGTCAGAAATCTGATATTTTTAAAGAAACACTTTGGTTTTCTTATAAAAACGACCCTTCTAATTGGCATGCTTTAAGTAAAGAGAGGGTTCAAGAAATAATTGAAAAGAACAAGAAAAAGGAAACTGTGGCCAGCCTTGAGCAGTATGTGGTCGAAACAATTGCCGAAGAAAAAATGGCCTTTGAAAATGTGGTCGGGCAAGACAGTCTAAACCGTTTTGATAGACCAAAGAAGAACAAAAAGAGAAATCACAATAAAAAGCGAAGAAGACACAAACAAAATGCACATAAGAAATCTTAAAAATCTTCTTTTTAGTGGTGTTTTTGCCTTGGTAAGTTCATGTGAAACGCAAACTGCCTATTCTGAATACAAACAATTGGACAACGGAATTTGGCAGGTAGAAGATACCGTGCATTTTAGTTTTTCGAATTTGGACTCATCGGAACCGTATGACGTGTATCTTAATGTCAGAAACGACAATAATTTTCAATACAGCAACCTTTTTTTAATCACCGAGTTGAATTATCCTGGTGGAGAAACAGTTTCTGATACTTTAGAGTATCAGATGGCATTGCCTGATGGCAGCTGGCTCGGAAAAGGTTTCGGCAGTGTTAAAGAAAATAAACTTTGGTATCGTGAGAACATCGTTTTTCCAGATTCGGGCGTATATAAATTGAAGATTTCGCACGCAATGCGGCAAAATGGTAAAATCGAAGGCATCTCTAACCTTACCGGAATTACAGATGTCGGAGTAGAAATTAGTAAAAGAACAAAATAGCTATGGCAAAGGCTACAAAAAAAGAAAGTAAAGGATTCTTCAAATTTATTAAGTGGTTCTGGATTTTATTTGGCTCCGGTATAGCACTAGTGGCATTAGTGTTTTTATTGGCTTCTTGGGAAGTTTTTGGAGAAATGCCAACCTTTGAAACCTTAGAAAACCCACAAACCAATTTGGCTACCGAGTTTATATCGTCAGATGGAGAAACCTTGGGAAAATTGTATTTAGAAGATAACAGAACAGATGTTGGCTTTGAAGAACTGCCAGAGCACTTAGTAAATGCATTGGTAGCTACCGAAGATGCCAGATATTATAATCATGCAGGAATAGACGCGAGAGGTTTCGCTCGGGCATTGGTTTTTTTAGGTAAAAAAGGGGGCGCAAGTACTATTTCACAACAATTGGCAAGACAATTGTTCGTAGGGGTACGTTCAAGAAATAAATTTGAAGCTATTACCCAAAAGATAAAAGAATGGGTAATAGCGACACGTTTAGAGCGCAATTATACAAAAGAGGAGATTATTGCCATGTATTTTAATATTTATGATTTTGGCAATAATGCAGACGGTATTCGCTCTGCTTCAAGAATTTATTTTGGGAAAGAACCGAAAGAACTTAGGTTAGAAGAATCGGCAATGCTCGTTGGCATGTTTAAAAATTCATCACTCTATAACCCTAGACCCAAAAGAAACCCTGTAGGCACAAAAAACCGTAGAGATGTCGTATTAGCTCAAATGGCCAAGTATGGTTATTTAGATGAAAAAGCCAAAGATTCATTGCAGAAACTTCCCTTAAAATTGAATTATAGCCCAGAATCGCATAATGAAGGACTTGCAACCTACTTAAGAATGTACCTTCAACGTAGTTGGCTCAAAAACTGGATAAAAGAAAACAAAAAGCCAAATGGGGAAGATTATAATATGTACCTAGATGGCTTAAAGATTTATACTACTATAGATTCTAGAATGCAGCAGAATGCTGAAGATGCCGTAGTGGCACACATGAAAAAACTACAGGCCGAATTCTTTGTACAGAATACGGTTGAACGAAATCCTACAACACCGTTTTTAGATTTAGAGAAGTTTGAAATAGACAATATTATGGAACGGGCCATTAAAACTTCCTCTCGTTGGAAAGCTTTAAAAGCAGCGGGTAAATCTGAAAACGAAATCAGGGCGTCCTTCAAAAAGAAAATTAACATGACCGTTTTTGATTGGAACAGTGATTCTTATGAAAAAGATACGGTAATGACACCTTTGGATTCCATTCGTTATTACAAAACTTTTTTACGAACAGCAATGATGTCCATGGAACCACAAACAGGCCATGTAAAGGCATGGGTAGGAGGTTCAGATTATAAACATTTTCAATATGATAATGTGATTCAAGGCGCTAGACAAGCGGGCTCTACTTTTAAGCCTTTTGTATATGCAGCGGCTATTGACCAACTGCGCTATTCACCTTGTGATTCATTACCGGACACACAGTATTGTATCGAGGCCGGAAAACATGGAAATATAGAGTCTTGGTGCCCAAAAAATTCTGATGGTAAATACTCAGGAAAGAATAGAACGCTCAAAAATGCTTTAGCGAATTCAGTAAACACCATAACGGCAAGGTTAATAGACCAAGTAGGGCCTGGGTCAGTGGCGAGAATTGCAAAAAGCATGGGTATAACCAGAGATATCTTAGAAGTACCTGCTATAGCCTTAGGTGTACCCGAAATGAATGTTTTTGAGATGGTAGGAGCCTATGGTACGTTTGCCAATCAAGGGGTCTATGTAAAACCAGTTGTGGTAACCAGAATAGAGGATAAATATGGAACGGTCTTATACGAGTATGTGCCGGAAACTAAAGATGTTTTAAGTAAAGACGTTGCTTATGCCATGGTAAATTTGATGGAAGGAGTAACTCAAGGAGGCTCGGGTACCAGACTAAGAACTGTAGGTCATAACAAATGGAAGCCAGAGTATGATGAAATAATAACAGGATACCCATATCAGTTAACAAATCCGATTGCCGGAAAAACAGGTACTACACAAAATCAAAGTGATGGTTGGTTTATGGGTATGGTGCCAAACTTGGTAACGGGCGTATGGGTAGGTGGTGAAGATCGGGCCACCCATTTTAAATCGTTGAGATATGGCCAAGGCGCTTCAATGGCACTGCCAATTTGGGGTATGTATATGAAATCAAATTATGCGAATGAAGCCTTAGGTGTTTCAAAAGATGCTTTTCAGAAACCTTCCAATCTATCCATAAATGTAGATTGCAGTAAAGTTGTCAAAGAGATGAATGATGATTTGGATACTGAAGACGATCTTGAAGATTTAGATTTTTAATGCCAAGAGATGATAAAAAAAGTAGTTTCTAATGTTGCTGAAGCTCTTGAAGGAGTGCAAGACGGAATGACCTTTATGCTAGGTGGTTTTGGTCTTTGTGGAATTCCTGAAAATGCAATTACAGAATTGGTACGATTAGGAATAAAAGACATCACATGTATTTCAAATAATGCCGGAGTCGATGATTTTGGACTTGGCTTGCTACTTCAAAAACATCAAATAAAGAAAATGATTTCTTCATATGTCGGGGAGAACGATGAATTCGAACGCCAAATGTTAAGTGGAGAATTAGAAGTAGAACTCACCCCTCAGGGAACACTTGCAGAAAAATGTAGGGCGGCGCAAGCTGGTTTTCCGGCTTTTTATACCCCAGCGGGTTACGGAACCGAAGTAGCCGAAGGAAAAGAAACAAGAGAGTTTGATGGTAAAATGTATGTATTAGAACCTGCATTTAAAGCAGACTATGCATTTGTAAAAGCTTGGAAAGGTGATGAGGCAGGTAATCTAATATTTAAGGGAACGGCAAGAAACTTTAATCCATGTATGTGCGGGGCAGCTACAATTACTGTTGCCGAGGTAGAAG
>CAYGUZ010000024.1:0-12062 GCA_964353215.1 uncultured Flavobacteriaceae bacterium | reverse complement strand
GAAAGTACTTGAAGCTGCAGAGCAGCTGAATTATAGACACAATAGAATTGCGGCAGCCCTAAGAAGTGGAAAAAGCAAAACAATCGGGGTTGTCGTACCTGAAATCAACAACTATTTTTTTGCAAACGTTATCAACGGTATGGAAAAAAAATTGGCGCAGGAGGAGTATAGCACTATTATTACACAGTCGCACGAATCTTTAGAAACTGAAAAAAATGCTTTTGATTCTTTGTTAAAATTAAATGTAGACGGAATTTTGGTTTCCACCTCTAAAGAAACTCTAGATTTTTCATTTTTTGAAAAGATTCAAAAAGAAGGTACCCCCATTGTTTTCTTTGACAGAAAGCCAGAAGTAGAAAATTGCAATGTTGTTTTATTGGATGATTTTAAAGGAGGACAAATGGCTACAGAACACTTAATAGAAAATGGGTGCAAGAACCTTGTTCATGTTGCCGGCAATCTAAATGTCTCCATTTTTAATCAAAGAAAAGAAGGTTTCTTAAATGTTGTTTCCCAAAATAAAAACCGTGTTAAGAGCCACCATATTATTACTTTAACTTTTGATTTAGAGAAGGATTATAAAACATTAAAGGAGTTGATGACCTCAAACCCCAACATAGACGGCTTTTTCTGCCACGGTGATAAGTTTAGCGTTCATACAATGAATATTTTACGTCTTTTAGATTACGCCGTTCCTGAGCAAATAAAACTTATCGGTTTTGGAAACAATGACTATACGGCGTACACTCACCCCAAAATGAGCAGTATTGATCAAAAATGTGATCAAATGGGGGCCTTGGCCGTTGAGATGTTATTGGATAATCTAGAGAAACAAACAATCATTTTTTCACAACAAGTACTATCACCGAACTTGATAGCTCGCGGCTCTTCTGCCAATAAGTGAACTTATTCAATTGAATAGATTGTTGCTTCCCATGGTTTTAGCACGCTTGTTTCTTGTTCACCATTAGAATAATTGCTGAGTACCATGTCGTTTATGCTGTATTCTGGGAGAGATACACTTAAAGATTGATACTCGTCGGTTAAATTAAGAAGTACCAAAAAAGTACCGTCCTCATCTCTTCTTTCATATATAAATACCGATTGACTCGTGGTCATATACTCTTTAAAGTCTCCATAAACAAAAGTCTTGTATTTTTTTCTTAATGCTAAACAAGTTTTGTAGTGGTGCCAAATAGAATCACTATCTCGTAATGAATTTTGCACATTGATTTCAGAAAAATTGGAATTTATGCCCAACCAAGGGCGGCCTTTTGTAAAACCTGCATTTTCAGAACCATCCCATTGCATTGGTGTTCTGGCGTTATCCCTAGCCATATGATGCAGAATGGGTTTAAGTTCTTCTAAATCTTTTCCCTCCGCCTGCCATTCCTCGATTTTATTGCGAATTTCAATATCATCATAGTCATAAACAGAATCATATTTCACATTGGTCATACCAATTTCGCTACCTTGGTATATACAGGGTGTACCTTTTTGGGTAAGCAAAAGTGTACACAGTAGTTTAGCAGATTCATTGCGATATTCTTGATCGTTTCCAAACCTAGATACCATTCTCGGAAAATCGTGGTTGTCTAAAAATAATGTCACCCAGCCTTCATTGCCTAGCGCTTCTTGCCATGTTCTAAAGATGGTTTTGAATTCGGTAAGTTTCCATGAACAAATATCAAATTTACCTCCTTTGCCCCAATCAAGAGCCATGTGCTCAAAATGATAAATCATCTGAAGTTCATCTCTTTGGTCAGAGGTATACAATAAGCCTTGTTCTGGGCTAACTCCAATACCTTCGCCCATTGATAATACATCATATTTGCTAAGCACTTCACTGTGCATTTCTTGCAAATACTCATGAAGTCGCGGTCCATTGGTATAGGTTTTATTGATGGCTTCAGTGAAATTGTAAATATCAATGTCAGGAAAATCCAAATATTTAGATATCATGGGTATTACATCCATTCTAAAACCATCTACACCTTTGTCTAACCAAAATTTCATTAGACTATAAACCTCTTGTCTTACTTTTGGGTTTTCCCAATTAAGATCAGGTTGCTTCTTTGAAAACAGGTGCAAGTAGTAAGATTTGGTCTGCTCGTCATATTCCCAAGCATCCCCGCCGAAAAAAGATATCCAATTACTTGGTTTTTCATCTCTCCAAAAGTAATAATCGCGATATTGGTTGTCTCTAGAACTTCTAGACTGCTTAAACCATTCATGTTCATCAGAGGTGTGATTAACAACTAAATCTAGCACCACCTTCAAGTCCCTTTCATGGGCGTTTTCAAGCAAGTTATCAAAATCTTGCATGTTCCCGAATTTGCTAGAAACTTTCCGATAATCACTGATGTCATAACCATTATCATCATCAGGTGATTCAAATATAGGTGACAACCAAAGTACATCTACACCTAAAGATTTCAGATAGTCTAATTTAGCCGTGATTCCATTAATGTCTCCAAACCCATTGCCGCTTGTGTCAAAAAAACTTCTCGGGTAAATTTGATAAACAACGGCTTCTTTCCACCAAGTTTTGTTCATAAATAAAATTCTTAAAATATCAGTAATTCATCAACCTGTTTTCTTAAAAGTGCCTCAACTTCTTCAGGTTTTATCTTTTTATCGGAGTCGAAAAAATTATAAATAGAAGAAATAGGGGCTTTGTTGGGATGCACGTGAACGCCAAGATGATTTAACACATCGGCCAAATGATCCATACCCCTTAAATTACCGGCTCTACCCAAAGCAATGCCAGTTAAACAAGCCTTTTTGCCTTCAAAACTTTCCTTACTTGCTCTTACAGAAAGACAATCCAATACCAATTTAACAATGCCCGGATAACTACCGTTATATTCAGGAACAAAGAACCAAAATTTTGTTGCAGGAATGATTGAATCATCTTGCAGTAATTTAATAACCTCTGGCTGATCGTCTTTTGCATAAAACTGATTATCAACCTCTAAGGTATCCAGCCTTGAGAAATCAATTAATGAAACCTTGGTATCAGTCGTTTTACGAATGAGCTCATAAGCGTATTTTGCAAATTTGATGGTTAAATTATCTTTTCTGTTAGAGCCAGATATGATTGTTATCATGCGGTAAGTTTTTGTTTAAATGAAGTTTATGGTTTCAAAAATAAAATTTTTTATGTAAACGTTTACATTTTAGATTATTTTTTTTATTTTTGAAAACTAGACCCGTTAAAAATAAGTTTTTTGCAAGACTATAAAGTATCTCCGTTTTTAGTAGGAACAATGAGAATTGGAAGTTGGGGAGCGTGTATGAACCAATCTCAAATCGAAGAGTTTATTGAAGGCTGTATAGGCTTAAAATTAATCGATTTTGACCATGCTGACATTTACGGCTCTTATACGACCGAACTTGAATTCGGGTCAGTATTAAAATCAAGACCCGACCTACGATCCAAAATGCGCATCACCACCAAATGCGGTATCAAACTAGTTTCTGAACATCGACCACTGCACAAAATAAAATCTTATGATTTAAGCAGGGGACATATCATAAGTTCAGTAGAAAATTCTTTGGTTAATCTCAATACAGATTATCTGGACACCCTGCTTTTGCATCGCCCTGATTACCTGTTTGATGCCCATGAAATTGCCGAGGCGTTTACTGACTTGAAAAAAGCCGGCAAGGTCAGGTACTTTGGTGTTTCCAATTTTTCAACAGCCCAGTTCGATTTACTAAACAGTTTTACTCCATTGTGCACAAACCAAATAGAAATTTCACTCTTACAGAGAGAAGCATTCGAAAATGGCCTTTTGAATCAATGCCAAAAGTTAGGTATTGCTCCGACGGCATGGTCGCCTTTGGGCGGAGGTGTCCTTTTTAAACCAAAAGGCGATCCTAAAATTGAAAGGATATTGAAAGCCATTCATGTTTTGACAGCAAAATATGATGCAGATATAGACCAAATATTACTTGCATGGCTTAGAAAACATCCTTCTGGAATAGTACCGGTATTGGGAACTTCTAAAATATCCCGGATTCAAAAAGCAAAAGAAAGCTTATCCATTGACTTGACACATGAGGAGTGGTATATGCTTTGGGAGGCTGCGATAGGTAAAGAGGTCGATTAATAAAAACCATTATAAACAAAAATCCATATGGAAGAAAAAATAGAAATTCGTTCAAAGGAACTCCAAGGAGCAGAAGTTTCTTGGTTTGCACCAATTTGTGATGGTGATGATAGGTATCTAGGAGAACGTAACATGAAGTACAAAAGCAATTGGGAAAACACCTCGGATATTTTGCTTACTGCCGATAGATTAGGATACCGTAATATTCTTTGCCCTTCTTCTTACCAAGTTGGTCAAGACACGTTACCTTTTGTTTCAGCCGTAGCGCCAATGACCAAAAACATTAATCTGTTGGCTGCCATACGTTGTGGAGAGGTTCACCCACCGATGTTGGCGCGTACCTTGGCGACAATCGACCACATATTAAAAGGAAGACTAACCATAAATATTATTTCTTCAAATTTACCTGGTGAAGATCTTTCATCTGAAGACAGATATCAAAGATCTCGAGAGGTGATTGAAATTCTAAAACAAGCATGGACGCAAGATGAAATCGATTTTAAAGGGCAATTTTACAACTTAAAACTACCGACAAACCCCATTAAACCCTATCAGAACGGTGGGCCAATGCTTTATTTTGGTGGTTACTCGCCAAGTGCGGTCGATTTGTGCGCAGAACATTGTGACGTGTACCTAATGTGGCCGGAAACAGAAGGAAACTTAAGGAAACTCATGTCCGATATGAGTAAAAAAGCAGCAGGTTATGGGCGTAAGGTAGATTTTGGCTTACGTGTACATGTTGTAGTAAGAGAAACTGAAGAAGAAGCACGCACCTATGCGGACAGTATTATATCAAAACTAGATATTGAAAAGGGTGCGGAAATAAGAGAGCGGGCTTTAGATGCAAAATCTTATGGTGTTAGCAGGCAAAAAGAAATGCGGGAAATTGCTGAAGATGATGGATATATTGAGCCTCATTTATGGACAGGTATTGGAAAAGGACGTTCTGGCTGCGGTGCTGCCTTAGTTGGAAATCCGGATCAAATCATCGAAAAATTAAACAGATATATGGATATGGGAATACGATCGTTTATCTTTTCTGGATATCCGCATAAAGAGGAGTGCGAACATTTTGCAAAACTTGTATTACCAAGGCTAAAAACAGTTTCCCTATTACAAGAACAAAATAAAGTTTCTAGCAATGAACCATTAACTCCATTAGCTGCGGGTGTTCGAGTTTAGTGCCTATTTTTGATAAATGATTAACGAATAAACAATGGTAGATTTAATAATTGTTGTTCTCTATTTTTCTGCGGTAATGATTGCCGCCATATCAGGAAAATCGAAAACTGAAGTCACCACAGAAGAATATTTTTTAAGTTCTAGAAATTTAAAATGGCCTTCTATTGCCTTCTCTACCATTGCTACCAATATTCAAGGATATCAATTTTTGGGTATGATGGGCTCCGCGTACCTCTACGGCATTGCACAAGCTAGCTTAGAGATTAACGCGGTACAGGGCATTTTATTTGCAGCTTTCATCTTTGTTCCCTACTATCTAAGGGCCAAAATTGTTACTATTTCCCAGTATATCAAAAGTAAATTGGGTAAAACTGCAGCATTGGTATATTCCTTATCCAACATACTGCTGTTCTCCACTATTACTATCGGTGCCGCCTTATTCTGGGGAGCATACGCTGCCGATATTGTTTTTGGAGATTTCTTGGCAATTATAAGCGAAGATAGATTTACCAGAATAACGGTTCTCATTGTTGGTCTGGGGCTGTTCTCGGCCATTTACACATACTTGGGCGGCTTAACAGCGGTTGTTCGTACTGATATTATTCAATTTGTAATTTTACTTACAGGTGGTATAGTAGTCATGTTTATAGCCGTTCATCATTTAGGTGGTTGGTCTCAATTGTATACGAAAACACCGGAATTGATGCACCTGCATTTACCTGCAGATCATGATAAATTGCCCTGGACACACATTTTTGGCCTGTTTCTACTGAATATTAATTACTGGTGTGCCAATCAATCCGTTATCCAACGTTCTTTGGCAGCAAAAAGTTTGAGGCACGCCCAAGTTGGGTTAATGGCCGGTGGCGTAATGAAATATATAATGGCCGTTATCATAGTCGTCCCTGGTATAGCGCTTGTCGGAATACTTGGTAAAAATGGTCTTTCCGACCCCGATATGGCTTTCCCTTATTTGGTAAATACCTACCTACCGTTAGGAGCAAAAGGCTTAGTGCTATGTGCTTTGTTTGCTTCTTTAATGAGTACGGTTGATTCTACCTTTAACTCATTAGCAACATTATGGTCTGTAGACATCTATAAAGAATACATCCACAAAAAAGCAACAGATATGCAAATGGTACTTGCAGGTAAAAGGGCCATATTGTTTGGTTTTGCTTCTGGAGCTACCATAGGTATTATTTTACTTTACCTGAAATTTTCTGACCCAGATGCGGCCTTTACCCATACTTTAAATGAATTAAGATATTATATCAACTGTGGTATTGTTGTACTTATTTGTGCTACTATTTTCTTGGTAGCTCCAAAACAAAAGATAACCATTGCAGCATTTTTTGCTACAGTAGTTTTACAATTCGCAATCAAGTACTTTTTTCCTGAAATGAATTATTTCGTTCGTGCGATGTGGGTCATTCTAATCAGTTTTAGCTTGGTATTGTTGTTATCACGAACCAAGTTTATCAACATAAAAGGTATTATTTCAACCAGTTCTAGCCCAATCAAAAAAATGGGTATAGGAATGCTAGTGTCTCTTATTCTCTTGCATATTATTTTTCATTAAACAATTTATGCAATGAAGCGCAGAAATTTCCTTAGAAGTTCTTTGGTCTCAAGTTTAGGCGTAGTAGTTAGTTCGAAAATCGTTTTTGCAGCCAACATTCCAGATAATTACACCCCATTGCTCTTGCAAGGCTCGAACCCTTTTAAATTATTCGATAAAGATGCTGAAATGACCGTTTTGAATGAAAGGCCTTGGAATATCGAGGCCAAAGCACATTTATTGAACGATGCCGTCACTCCGAACAAGTATATGTTTATTAGAAATAATGGACTAATTCCGCAGAATGTTGACCAAAAGGATTGGAAACTGACTGTCGACGGTGAATCTGTAAAGGAGTCCAAAATATATTCATTGACAGAACTAAAAGAGAAGTTTACGCACCATACCTACCAACTTGTATTAGAATGTGGAGGTAACGGAAGGGCAGAATTCGATCCACCAGCGAAAGGAAATCAATGGACTATCGGTGCTGTCTCTTGTGCAAATTGGACCGGTATCCGCCTCTCTGACCTTCTTAATGACGTGGGCATAAAAAAAGATGCGGTATATATCGGTTATCATGGCTCGGACATTCATTTAAGCAAGAATCCATCCAAAGAGCCAATTTCTAGAGGTATTCCCATAGCAAAAGCTTTTCAAGATGAAACCTTATTGGCTTTTAAAATGAATGGTGAGGCTATTCCTTTGGCACATGGTTATCCGCTGCGATTGGTAGCCGGCGGCTGGCCGGCCTCGGCATCGGGTAAATGGGTAAATAGGCTAAGCGTCCGCAATATTGTTCATGATGGGCCAAAAATGCAAGGCAAAGCATATCGGGTGCCACGAAACCCTGTTGAACCAGGGGCGAACGTAGCGGATAAAGATATGCGAATTATTGAATCTATGCCCGTAAAAAGTTTGATTACCTATCCTAGAAGCGGAGCAATACTAGCACGAAAAAGAACATTGGAAATTAGAGGACATGCTTGGGCCGGAGAATTAGAGGTCAGTAGCGTTCATTATTCCATAGATTTTGGGGCAACTTGGTCTAAATGTACCCTTTTAAAGGCCAAGAATAGATTAGCATGGCAACATTTCAATGCCCAAATAAAATTTCCTCAAGCAGGCTATTATGAAGTTTGGGCAAAAGCAACTGACACAGAAAACAAATCCCAACCCATTATAGTTCCTGGTTGGAACCCGAAAGGGTACTTAAATAATGCCTGTCATAGAATCGCTGTAAAGGTCGAATAAATAAGAATATGGACTTACACGCACAAGTTCAAAAATTAAAAAAATTACTCCTATTTTTTGTAGGAGCGATCATTGCGTTCTCTGCTTTCTTAATCCTCATGGTTTACGCATCCGGGCCATTTACCGGTCCTTATGAAACTGATACCGTTATTATTGATTTAGATGACAATGCCATAGTTGACGGAATACATGTTCGTACGGGGTTAAAAGAAGATACTGGCCTAATGAAGGTCGTCCAAAATTGCACAAACTGTCATTCATCAAAATTATTGATACAAAATCGAATGAACTATGACTCTTGGAAAGCAACTATTAAATGGATGCAAGAGACTCAAAACTTATGGGATTTAGGTAATAACGAAGCTATTATCATAAACTATTTGGTTAGAAACTATCCTGTAACAAAAAAAGGTAGAAGACAAAAACTTAAAAATATAGAATGGTACAGGCTGAACTAGACTTAAAAACTTCAATTTCCCCAAATAGTTTTTCGCATCGAAATAGAAGGACCTTACTAAAAGAGCTATCAAAACAAAATTTTGATTTAATCATTATTGGTGGTGGTATTACGGGAGCAGGTATATTCTTAGATGCTACTTCTCGTGGCCTTAAAGTTGCCTTATTTGAAAAAAGAGACTTTGCCTCGGGCACAAGCAGCAAATCGACCAAATTAATTCACGGAGGTCTGCGTTACTTAAAACAATTCGATTTTGCCCTTGTTAAAGAGGTCGGTACAGAAAGAGCTATTGTACATAAATTGGCACCACATCTGGTCATTCCAGAAAAAATGTTACTTCCCCTTGTAGAAAATGGTTCGTACAGCAAATTACTTACCTCACTGGGCCTTAAAACCTACGATATTTTAGCACGGGTAAAAGGTGATGATAAACGCAGAATGCTGAATAAACGAGAGGCGGCCGAACTTGAACCTTTGCTTTACGAAGACCGTTTAAAAGGTGCCGGCTATTATGCAGAATATCGCACTGATGATGCCAGGCTGACCATAGAGAATATTAAGACAGGGCTACGGTTTGGAGGCAAGGCATTCAATTATACCAATGTGGTAGATTTTAACTATGATGAGGGTAAAATAAATGGTGTTGTAATCAAAGATGAAATTTCCGATGAAGAATTTAATGTCACCGCTAAAAATGTAGTTAGTGCTGCAGGCCCTTGGGTTGACGAACTAAGAACCGTGAACAATTCTCTTAAAGGAAAACGGTTACACTTGACCAAAGGTGTTCATTTGGTTTTTCCATGGGAAAAACTACCCGTAAAACAATCGGTTTATTTTGATATTGGAGATGGTAGGATGATGTTTGCCATTCCAAGAGGCAAAATCACCTATGCTGGCACCACGGACACAAACTATTCTGGTGATAAAGGTGAGGTTACGACCAATTTGAAAGATGCAACCTACTTGTTAAGCGCTATCAATAATATGTTCCCTACTATTGACTTAAAAGTGGAAGATATCATCTCTTCTTGGGCAGGACTTAGGCCTTTGATACATGAAGATGGTAAATCGGCTTCTGAACTCTCTAGAAAAGATGAAATATTTATTTCTCCCAACGGCTTAATCAGTATTGCCGGCGGAAAGCTTACAGGCTACAGAAAAATGGCAGAAAGGGTAGTTGACCAAGTTTTAGGCAAAAACAAAGCTAAATACCATAATTGTTCAACAGATAAAATTCCACTTAGCGGAAATGGTTTCGAAAATTCAGCCGCGGTTCAGGCTTATATCTCTCTTATTTATACACAAAATAAAAATAACGGTTTATCTGAATACGATGCATGGTATTTAGTTACCAACTATGGCTATCAGGCCGAGCTAATTTTAGAATATTTTAAAAACAGAAAAGAAAGTTATAGTGCTACAAGATTAATTTTGTCCGAACTACAATTTTGTGTCAATTACGAAATGGTTATCAATCCAATGGATTTTTTCATTCGCAGAACCGGAAGATTATATTTTGATATTGATAGTGTAAGACAATTTTTAGATGCAGTTCTAAACGAATTCAAAATTTTATTTGAGGTTGATGATAACCAAATTTCAATCTGGAAAAAAGAGATACAGCATGAATTAATTACACATTCCTCATTTAAAGACTAAATGACCAATTCTCTAATTACGATTCTTAATAAGCGTGAATCTCAGCATTTAAAATTATATAAATGAAAAAATCGTACATCATTTCATTGGATCAAGGCACCACAAGCTCAAGAGCTTTATTGGTAGATCAGGGAGGAGCTATCCAAGGAATGGTTCAAAAAGAATTCAAGCAGATATTCCCAAAATCAGGATGGGTGGAGCACGACCCTAAAGAGATTTTAGAATCGCAATTAAGTGTATTGAAACAACTGATACAAAAGCAGCAAGTAAGTGCCTCGGATATCAAAGCCATCGGAATCACGAACCAACGCGAAACAACGGTTGTTTGGGACAAAAACACAGGAGACCCTGTGTACAACGCCATTGTTTGGCAAGATAAGCGTACCGCAGATATCTGTGAGAACATGAAGAAAAACGGACTTACCGAACATGTGCGACAAACGACCGGACTCGTTATCGACTCGTATTTTTCGGGTACCAAGATAAAATGGATTCTTGACCATGTTGATGGTGCCAAACAAAAAGCAGAAAAAGGAGATTTGTTAATGGGTACCGTTGACACCTGGTTGGTTTGGAATATGACCAATCGAGCAAATCACGTCACAGACTATACAAATGCATCTCGAACCTTGATTTATGATATCGTGAATCTGAAATGGGACGATACGTTGACAGAATTCTTGGGCATTCCTAAAAGTATGTTGCCCGAGGTAAAACCATCCGCCCATCATTTTGGTGATTATGAATTGGATGGGGTTAAAATTCCTATTGCCGGAATTGCCGGTGACCAACAAGCAGCCTTATTCGGGCAGGCCTGTTTTAAAGAAGGAACGGCAAAAAACACCTATGGAACAGGTTGCTTTATGTTGATGAATACCGGCGAAAAACCCATGTTTTCAAAAAATGGATTATTAACAACTATTGGATATGGTCTAGATGGAAAAGTAACCTACGCTCTTGAAGGAAGTATCTTCATTGCAGGTGCGGCCGTACAATGGTTAAGAGATGGGTTGGAATTGATTAAAGATGCCGAGGAAACGGAAGCACTGGCCAATTCTGTTGAAGGTGAAAATCCAGTATATGTAGTTCCGGCCTTCGCAGGTTTGGGAGCCCCTTACTGGGATATGTATGCGCGTGGCGCTGTCTTTGGGCTAACTCGTGATACGGGTAAGGCACACTTGGCAAAAGCAACTTTAGATTCTTTGGCCTACCAGACCAAAGATATCTTAAAGGCAATGGAAGATGATTCGGGAATTCAATTGAAAAACCTTCGTGTAGATGGTGGTGCCTGTGCCAACAATCACTTGATGCAGTTTCAGGCCGACATATTGGATACGGAAGTCCATCGCCCAGAAGTAATAGAATCTACGGCGATGGGTGCAGCCTTTTTGGCCGGTATACAAATAGGTCTTTGGAAGCAAAAAGACGTCGACCAAAATAGGCCCTTGAACAGCATCTTCAAACCCACTTTTGACCGTGTGAAGAGAAAACGTTTGTATGGTAAATGGCAGCAAGCGGTTGAACGTACAAAAGGCTGGGAGGAAAATTCACTTTAGAGGCATTCGGGCTTTTCTTAGTATAATTATTACATTTGAAAACAAACCAAAACCTTTAGCTTTTTACCTGCGCCAGTTCTTCAGAAATACTTTTGATAGTAAAATACCGCCTGTCTGAAACCCTTAGGACTTATAAAGAAATTTTAAGGGGGAAATACCCATTCCCAATAGATTACTTTTATGGGTGCTTTCACAACTTTTGGCCATGAACGCCTTGATTCCCCGGCGTGAAAAGGTGTTTTTCCCATTGTTCATCATTTAGGAGTTTATTAGAGCTTCTA
>CAYGUZ010000023.1:0-12248 GCA_964353215.1 uncultured Flavobacteriaceae bacterium | reverse complement strand
TTGAAGTCCTAGATAATAAGTGTGTTGCACTTATGGGTTGAACACAGCTTTTAAAAAAAAAAATTGTTGTGTAAAAACCTTAGAAATTTTGAGGGTTTTCTCTATTCTATGTTATTTAACTTTTTATTAACCAGATAAATAACGTTAAATTAAATTTAATGTAAGAAAAAACTTAAATTATTAGTTGTATTACTAAAAACTCAATCTTCTATGACCACTGTACTTTGCCGTTCTCTATTCACCGTTAACTTCGTTACATCAGGTCTTGAGTAGTGCCCTACAGCATCAAAATTCTGGCGTTCTTCATAAACGCGATTAAAATCTAGAGTATGATAAATTAGACCTTCTTTATCAACTACAGGTTCAACCAACCATTCTCCATCCGGTCCAGCAATGCAAGAACCTCCATTGGCTAAGACTTCGGGAGCTTTATCCAAAATCTTATCTATATGCGGGGTATTCTTTGGAAAATCTTTTTTGCGCATTAAAGACGAAACAGAAATCACATAGCTGCGCGATTCACGAGCAATAAAACGGGTAATATCCTTGGTATTATTCAAACTTCCGGGCCAAACCGCTATGTGTAAATTTTCACCTTGACCATATAGGGCGGTCCGTGGTAAAGGCATCCAGTTTTCCCAACAATTGAGGCCACCGACCGTAAATTGTTTTAAGGGGTGCACTTTTAGTCCATTACCATCGCCTGGTGCCCAAGTCAAACGTTCGTCATAAGTGGGTTGTAGTTTACGATGCACCGATTTAATCTCGCCCTGTTGATCAATATAGACCAAAGAACAGTACAAACTATGCCCTCCACGGTCCTTAGCCCGCTCCATAATGCCAAGGTATATTGAAATATGATGCTCTTTTGCCAATTTACGAATGCCGTCAAGCTCCCCAGCTTCAATCTGAATTGAATTTCTGGCATAATGTGCATGTAATTCTTTGTTCACTTTTAAATCCCAAGCAGCACCTTCAGTATATGCCAACCAAAACGGATAGCCTGGCAACAGGGCTTCTCCAAAAACAATTAATTCACTGCCGTTCTTGGCGGCTTCAATAATTGTTGTCTCTATTTTTTTCAGTGTTGCTTTTTTATCTAACCAAACCGGTGCTATTTGGGCAAGGGCGACATTAAGTAAGTTTTCCATTATAAAATTCGATTTAGAACCAAATCCACATCTATCAAAAGAATACTGAACACTCCTGATATGATTATAAGCTTAAGAATATTATGTAACCAAACATAGTCTTTTTTACTTTTTGCTTTCCATAACAAAAAGATAAAAATTACAAGCAATAAAATACTGGCTCCAAAATAGATATACATGTAACCCACATCAAACTTATTGGTTAGCAACCACGCCGGAACTAGAGTTAGTGAGATGAGAAAACCTATAATAACTTTAGATGTTCTTGGGCCATACAGTATTGGCAAGGTCTTATAGTTTTGAGCCAAATCTCCGGCAATACTCTCCAAATCTTTAATAAGTTCACGAGCCAGAATCAATAAGAAAAGGAATAGGGCATGAAAAAAGATGACGGTTTCAAAATTTCTATAGTACACAAAAACCACAAAGAAAGGTGCTATGGCCAATATAGCAGACACCATATTACCTAAAAACGGAATGCGTTTAAGTTTATGGGAATACAACCAAATTCCAAAAATATAGGCCGAAAAGAAGAGTACCGCTCTAAACGAAATATAACTTGCCAAAAAAGCGGCGGCAAAGTTTAATATAAAATATGTGGTCAGCTTAAAACGTTGGCTTACCAAACGATCTAACATACTCTTGGTTGGTTTATTGATAAGATCTTTTTCTGCATCGTAAAAATTATTGATGATATAGCCCCCTGCGATGACCAATGCCGACGCTGTTACAATAATGAAAAGGTTTATGTCAAAAACCACTTGACTTAGCGTCAAATCGGGTGAAAGAATAAAAATAGAGGCCAAATACTGGGCAAGGGTTATCATTAAGATATTATAACCTCTAACCACCGAAAATAGACTCAACAACTTGTAGAGTAACAGCCTATTTTTTCTATTAAGCATTAGCGTTTTTCTAGAAATTGTAAACCACTTCCAATTTGTGGTCTTGAAGTGCTTTTCTAGCCTTATCGATATCTTCTGTAAAGCCTAAAATATAACCACCACCGCCCGAGCCGCAGAGTTTTAGGTAATAATCATTGGTTTCGATACCCTTTTTCCAAAGATTATGGAACTCTTTTGGGATCATCGGCTTAAAATTATCAAAAACCACATTTGACAATTGCTTTACATGACCGAAAAGCGATTTAATATCCCCGTTTAAAAAGTGTTCAACGCAAGCATCCGTATGTTTGATAAATTTATCTTTTAGCATGCTACGGAAGCCCTCTTGCTTCATTTGCTCCATAAAGATTTGTACCATTGGAGCAGTTTCACCGGTGATTCCGCTATCTAATAAAAATACTGCGCCTTTACCCTCTTTATTTTGGGTAGGAAGGCTAGTAGATTCGATATTATCCTGTGAATTTATTAGAATCGGTAAACTTAAATAACTGTTTAAAGGATCTAGACCAGAGCTCTTTCCATGGAAAAAAGATTCCATATTGCCAAAAATAGTTTTAAGCTTTAATAGCTTTTCTCTAGTTAGGTTTTCTAAGACGGTAATCTTATCTGATGCGTATTTGTCATAAATAGCGGCAACCAATGCCCCACTGCTACCAATACCGTACCCTTGAGGTATGGAGCTGTCAAAATACATTCCATCTTGAACATCTTTACGGAACGAATCAATATCAAACTGCACCAGATCCTCACTTTGAATTTCCGATAAATACACACAGAATTTCTCTAAACTTCTGTTAGATTCTTTTGCCTCTTTAGAAGTATTACCATCTGTTTTTAAGGCTCCTTTAAAAAAGTTATATGGTATCGAAAGTCCTTTAGAATTTTTAATAATTCCGTACTCCCCGAAGAGAAGTATTTTAGAATAGAATAAGGGTCCTTTCATAGCTATTGTCTAGACTTTGGTAAGTTAAAGGTAAACATTATTGGTAGTGATATCAAATTGCTTCGTTCTAATTCCTGTTTATCCTTTCAATTGCTTGGCGCCATGACCAATTCGATCACAAATATAATGTCCATTTTCACAGAACGCAACTAGTTCATCCTGAATAAATTGAAATACCTCTTTCTTTTCACACTCAGGATATAAAACATGAACATTGGCCCCTGCATCCAATGTAAAACAAACGTGGGTCTTTGATTTTTCACGAAACGCCCAAATTCTATTGATAATTTCAAGTGTATTCGGTTTCATCAATACAAAATAAGGTAAGCTGGTCATCATCATTGCATGAAGCGTTAAGGCCTCGCTTTCCACAATTTTAACAAATTCATTGAGATTACCTTTTTCGAACACCTCTTTCAATTTATCTAAATTATGGTGTGCTTGTTGAAAGCGTTGTTGCGCAAAAGGATGCTCATGCATTAAATCATGCCCAACTGTACTACTTACAGTTTTTTGGCCTTTATGCACCAGTAAAATAGTATCGTGATAGTTTTTAAAAACGGAATCTACTTTGAAAGGATACCGTATTCCATATAAATCTGAGCTTTTCGAGATTGGTTCATAAGCGCCCCATTGAATCAAGTCTCCTTCTATACTTCTACAGGCACTACCAGAACCTAATCTTGCCAAAAAAGAAGCTTTAGCCTTTAAATAATCTTCTCCTAAAGCAGGGTTAGCTAATTTTTCAATTGATAACAAACAAAGAGCCAAAGCGGCCATTCCGCTTGCCGAAGAGGCAATTCCACTGCTATGCGGAAAGGAATTGGAAGTCTCTATGGTGAAGTGATACCCTTTTATAAAAGGCACATATCTTTCAATTCTATCAAAGAATGTAATGATTTTAGGGGCAAACTCTTCCTTAGGTTTTCCTTCAAAGAAAAGATCAAAGGAGAATGTGTCCGACTTTTTATCCAGCTTTTGAAAAGCCAAGCTAGTTGTCGTTGCACATGCATTTAATGTAAAGCTAATCGAGGGATTTGCAGGTATTTGATCTGGTTTCTTGCCCCAATATTTTACTAAGGCTATATTACTTGGTGCTTTCCAAGCAACTTTACCTTCGCTGGGGTATTCAAAACCATCTTTTAAAATAAACTCGCTCTCTGACATGCAAACAAATTTTGGCAAAGATAGCAATGCGTTTTTGACTACATCATTTGCTAAAAATAAATTGCTATTTTAGTACAAATAGTGCCCCTTATGCAAAGAAAAATTTTTAAGATAGCTATCACTGTTGCCATTTGTCTGATTATTGGATTCCTTTCAAGTTTTGTAACCCAAAGCTCGGTGAACGACTGGTACCTTACCCTCAATAAGCCCAGTTTTAATCCACCCAACAGTGTTTTTGCCCCTGTTTGGAGCGTTCTTTATTTAATGATGGGTGTTGCTGCCGGGGTAGTTTGGGGAAAAGGCTTTCATCATATCTGGGTTAAAACTGCATTATATCATTTTGGTTTTCAACTGCTTTTAAACTCACTTTGGAGTATGGTATTCTTTGGGTTGAAAAATATTCTGGCCGCGCTTTTTATAATCATTGCTTTGGTCGTAGCTATACTTCTTACTATAAAATGGTTCAATGTCGTGAGCAAAAAGGCCGCGTTGCTCATGATTCCCTATTTGCTTTGGGTATGCTTCGCCACCGTACTTAATTATAAAATTTGGGTACTTAACTAAGAAGCAAGTAAGAGCATTTTTTGCATTGTTCTTAAGTTTCGGGTTGTGGCCGTTACCTTCAATTTTTTCGCTATCAAATTGTTGTTCAATTTTGCCTTTCCGGCACCCGCCTTACAATTTAAGTAGACGCAGTCTTCTGCAATTAAAAATTCCTCCGTATTAAATTTAAGGGTATTGAACTCGTCTATTAAGTTTGCATCGGGCTTATCGAACAACAAGGTGTAATATTGATTCTTATCATCGGCATCTTTAAATGGGTATTTCTCTAGAATAACACCCAATACCTTTTTTGTTGTTACTAAAACTGGCACTTCAAACCCAAAATCTTTAAGAATAACTTTTCTGATACCTTTTTTAATAGAAAAGACAGCTTCTTCACTATTTAAAATAATATTTCCGCTTTGAATATAAGTTTGAACATTTTTAAAGCCTTCTTTTTCAAGACTGGCCTTCAAATCTATCATTCTAATCTTTTTTTGTCCACTTACATTGACCCCTCTAAGAAAAGCAATAAAAGTCTTCATTCTAACGTAATTTTCGCTTTGACATACTTAAATCTACTATAATTATTTTTAGTAATTTCCATGAATTAAATTTCCGCAATGAGTCAATACATTTTAGCCTTAGACCAGGGCACTACAAGTTCTAGAGCAGTTGTTTTTGATAAAAAGGGCGCCATAGTCTCTACTGCACAAAAAGAGTTTACACAGATTTTTCCGAAACCGGGATGGGTGGAACACGATGCTACAGAAATTTGGTCTACTCAAGCGGGTATGGCCGCAGAAGCAGTGGCCAAAAAAGGTATTCAAGGAAATCAAATTGCGGCTATCGGAATCACTAACCAAAGGGAAACGGCGGTGGTCTGGGATAGGAAAACGGGCGCACCTATCTACAATGCCATAGTCTGGCAAGACAAAAGAACGTCGGATTTTTGCGATGAATTAAAAAAAACTGGTAAATCAGCTTTGATTCGAGAAAAAACAGGTTTGGTAATCGACGCTTACTTTTCTGCAACCAAGGTAAAATGGATATTGGACAATGTAGATGGCGCACGAGCAAGGGCTGAAGCTGGAGAATTGGCCTGGGGAACCATAGATTCTTGGTTAATTTGGAAAATGACCCAAGGCAATCTTCATGTGACCGACGTGACAAATGCCTGCCGTTCATTGATTTTCAATATTAATACCATGGCTTGGGATGATGAGCTTCTTGCGCTTTTTACCATTCCAAAAAGCATGCTCCCCGAGGTAAGACAATCTAGTGAAGTATATGGCCATACAGCCCCTAATTTCTTTGCAAGCGAAATACCAATTGCAGGTATTGCAGGTGATCAACAGGCTGCGCTATTTGGCCAAATGTGCACACAAAAGGGCATGGTAAAAAACACTTATGGCACGGGCTGTTTTATGTTGATGAATGTTGGTGACAAACCGGTTCCATCAAAAAACAATCTCTTGACAACCGTTGCATGGAAGATTAACGGAAAAACCACCTATGCCCTCGAAGGCAGCATTTTTATTGCGGGTGCCGTTGTTCAATGGCTCCGCGATAGTTTAAAAATTATAAAAAAGTCTTCAGATGTGGAACAGCTAGCTGGTTCTGTAGAAAGTTCCGAAGGGGTATATTTCGTTCCTGCTTTCGCAGGTCTCGGAGCCCCACATTGGAATCAACAGGCCCAAGGAACCTTATTCGGATTAACCCGAGGTAGCACCGATGCCCATATTGCAAAGGCGGCCTTAGAATCAATTGCCTATCAAACCATGGATGTTTTAAAGGCTATGGAAGCAGATTCGGGTATTAGTATAAAAGAACTTCGCGTAGATGGTGGGGCAACAGTGAATAATATGTTGATGCAATTTCAGGCTGATGTTTTAAATACGGTTACTGTTAGACCTAAAATTATAGAAACCACAGTGATGGGTGCTGCATATTTGGCCGGTCTAGCTGTTGGTTTTTGGAAAAGCTCCGAAGAAATTCAAGATATTTGGCAATCTGATGTCCGCTTTAAACCGACTGAAGAAAGAAAGGTAATCGATAGCGGCATCAAGGGCTGGTATCGAGCTATTGAAGCGTTAGAATATTGGACAAAACAGTAGGCAGTTGTCAAAACAATAAATCAGCATTAATCCTGAACTAAGATTAACATGACCCCTTTTACCGCAGAAATTGCAGGAACCTTTCTTTTAATATTGCTGGGTTGTGGTGTAAATGCCAACGTTTCCCTGGCCAAAACCTATGGTAGCGGTTCTGGTTGGATCGTAATCACTACGGGCTGGGCTATTGCGGTTTATATCGGCGTTGTTGTTTCGGCGCCTTATAGTGGAGCGCATTTAAACCCGGCAGTGACCGTAGGGCTGGCTATGGCGGGTAAATTTTCATGGAGTGATGTTCCGTTGTATATTTTAGCTCAGTTTATAGGTGCTATTTTAGGCGCCTTTCTAGTTTGGCTAATTAACAAAGATCATTTTGATGCAACCTCGGACGGAAATACCAAACGAGGTGTTTTTTGTAATGCCCCGGCTATTTCCAATACATTTCTTAATATACTCAGTGAAGTTGTTGGCACATTTGTTCTGGTATTTGCCATACTTTACTTTTCAGACGCCACAATCACGGATACCAATACCACTATTGGCTTAGGTTCTTTGGGGGCTCTTCATTTAGCGCTATTGGTCTGGGGAATTGGTTTATCCCTAGGAGGAACTACCGGATATGCCATAAACCCTGCGAGAGACCTAGGTCCTCGAATAGTACATGCTTTGGTGCCAATTAAGGAAAAAGGTCGCAATGGTTGGGAATATTCTTGGATTCCTGTTGTAGGGCCCATTTTAGGCGGGTTATTCGCGGCATGGTTATTTTTGACCTTACAATAGACTATATTCTTGCCATTGCTTTTGCTGCAATATATGCCCCGGTCCAAGCATTTTGAAAGTTAAATCCGCCAGTAATGGCATCAACATTAATAACTTCTCCGGCAAAAAACAGGTTTGGCAATTTTTTACTTTTAAAGCTTTTAAAGTCAATCTCCTTTAGACTTATTCCCCCAGCCGTAACAAACTCTTCTTTAAAGGTACTCTTTCCTTCAACTTTAAACGAGCTTTGAGTAAGTTGTTGCGCCAAGTCTTTAAGAATATCTTTTGTCGCATCGGACCATTTCAATCCCTTATCAATTTTGGCCGCGGCGACTAAATTTATCCACAAACGTTTGGGTATATCAAATGCATTTGTGCGTGCGATCGTTTTTTTACCTTCTACTTCTTTAATTTCAAATAAAACCTGTTCTAGCATTTCGGTAGAATATTCAGGAATCCAATTTACTATAATTTTAAAATTGTAGTTGTATTCATTAAGAATGTTCGCCCCCCAAGCAGAGAGTTTTAAGATTGCGGGGCCGCTCATACCCCAATGTGTTATCAAAAGGGGGCCATCACTTTCTAAAATGGGTTGTTCGTTCACTTGACTTCTAAGTTGTACTACAATTTTAGGGTTGTATTGCTTTTTAGCTGGAATTTTAACCTCAACATTTGTGCTTAGACCAGGTATATTAGCTATTCTTTCGTCCTTAATATTAAATGTAAAAAGTGAAGGGACAGCAGGCACTATGGTATGACCTAAATCATCTAATTGCTGCCATATCTTAGGGTTGCTACCAGATGCGATTAAAAGGGCCCTACATTTGTAATGCTTGTTCATTGTTGTAATCTGCCAACCGTCATTTTCTTTTAATGGCAAAAAAGATTTTACCGAGCTGTTTTTAAGAATGGTTATTCCTAAACGTTCGGTCTCTTTTAAAAAGCAGTCGATTATACTTTGTGAAGAATCGCTCTTTGGAAAAATACGCCCATCATCCTCAATCTTTAAAGGTACTCCCCGTTCCTCAAAAAAAGCCATAACATCACCCGTAGAATGGGCATGAAAAGGACCTAAAAGTTCTTTCTTACCTCGGGGATAATTGCGCACAAGTTCTTTAGGGTCAAATTCTGCATGTGTCACATTACAACGACCGCCCCCAGAGACTTTCACCTTACCGAGCACGGTTTTTCCACGCTCAAAGATTACGATTTTTAAATTTGGGTTTTCTGTAGCGGTTTGAATTGCTGCGTAAAAACCCGCAGCCCCACCACCTATAATAATGATATCGTACATTAATTTGCCCTATCTGGATAGTTGGTAAAGATTCCGTCTACCCCGAACTCTCGCATTTTGGCGATATCTTCAATTTCGTTTACTGTGTAGGCATATACTTTAAGACCCTCTTTTTGTATCGCTTGAGTTTGCTCAGCTGTCAATTTTTTAAACCAAGGGTTTATGGCAATTGCATTTAGTTCTTTTGCTACTGAAATAGCGTCAATAGGGTTTTCTTCTGTCAATACAGCGATAGCAATATCAGAATTAATTCTTCGCATCTCACGAAGCTCATCCCAATTAAAACTTGATATGACAAAATTTTCTGGTGACCAGCCCCTTTGTTTTATGTAGTATTCCATTATAAAATTCACCCTGTGGGCCGTATTGTCACCTTTCAACTCAATATTCAGGGCAACCTTATTATCGATGAGTTTTAGAACATCCTGTAATAAAGGAATTTTATGATTACCATCTAAAATCACCTTTTTTAAATCAAAAATATAGTACTCTTCTATATTGCCACCGGCATTAGAAAGACGCTCCAGTCTTTCATCATGAAAAACAACTACTTCTCCGCTCTTTATCTTAAATACATCAATTTCAATCATATCTACGCCCAGATCCATTGCCTTTTGGATAGAAGCTAAAGTGTTTTCAGTTTCGTAGCCCATAGCTCCTCTATGCCCAATCACTAAAAAATCATCCTCTTTCATTTTACAGCTATTTACAAAAAAAACTAAAACAAGTACGACTATAGTAAGTTTATTCACAACCTCAATTTTAGTGCCTAAAAATACAATTTGAAAATGAAACACATATCAGTTCTAATAATGACGTATTAAGAAAATAATCTTGAATTTACTCAGAAAGAATATTTAATTTATTTCGATGATTATCAAATACCAAAAAGCAGCCTAATGATTAATAAACAGAGCTTGATCTAAAATAAAACCTGTCCTAAAGATTGGGGGATGCTCATTCAACACTAAGAATATAGGACTGTAAAGGCTGCAATCTCATATCTATTTTACCCACTCGCTCCACAACTTGCATTTCGAAACCACCGACTTCATACAACTCTTCTTTTAGATTGTACAGTCCGTTTTTCAACTTCCATTTTAAAATGACATCTTCTGGAATCTTCAATACAAAATCATAATTGCGATTTGAATCAAAATTAGAAACAACAATTAATTTTTCACTTTCTGACCACCGAACATAAGATAAAACCCTATGGTCATAGCCTTCTGTATGTTCTTTGTTGTAAAAGTGAATCTCTTGATATTCACCCATTAAAGCATCGCTTTTAACAGTGAAATTTAAAAGCCGTTTGTAAAAATCTCTAAGGTGCTTTTCGCTATCGTTGAGCTGGCCTCCATCAAACTTTTTATTGTTTACCCATCTTTGGTGGTTTGTAACCCCTATATAATCAAAAATAGAGGTTCTTGTCGGGCTGCCAAAACCTGCGTTTTCTTGAGCCGGTTCTCCTACCTCTTGCCCAAAATATATCATGGTAGGTGAGGTGCTTAAAGTTGCCGAAACAACCATTGCAGGTTTTGCAATCTCTGCTTTGCCCACAAATTCTGGGCTTGCAATTCGTTGCTCATCATGGTTTTCAAGAAAATGTAACATGTGATGCTCAATATCTTGCATCCCTTTTTGCACAACGGGTATATGGTCTGTCCAACCGTGGCCCTGCATAATATGTTTTATACTATCATACAATTCAACTTTATCATAGAGATAATCCATTTTTCCTTTTTGGATGTAATCTCGATACAATTGCGGATTGTAGACCTCGGCCAAAAGAAAAGCCTCAGAATTCTTCATTTTTATAGCTGAGTTCATAAAACTCCAAAATTCAACAGGTACCATTTCAGCCATATCAAAACGGAAACCATCGACACCAAAATCTAACCAGTAAAGTGCTATATCTCGAAACTTTTTCCATGAGTCTGGTACATCCTTAGTTTTCCAAAACTCAAAATGTTCTTTGAAGTCTTTTTCGGCATAAGAGTCTGGAAGTTCTTCAAAATCTTTACTGCCATCGGGTCGAACACCATAATTTATTTTTACGGTTTCGTACCAATCATTGAAATTGGGCTGAGGTAGTCTTGAGCCATTACCTGTCCATTTCGCAGGAACTTCGATAAATTTATTATCCTCTAACGGATTCGTATTATCTCCTAAAGGAGCGTAGCCATTTTCCCAATTCGGCACTTTAAATGCTGCGCCTGGAATGTAATAAAAATTATTATTTCGGGCATATTCCTTTGACGTATCATCGTGTGCCCCAAAATCGACAACACCATCAGGGTTATTGAGACCCTCGTATTTTCTGGCAATATGATTAGGCACAATATCGATCAACACCTTCATATCATGTTTATGCGTTCTGTCAACAAGGGCCTTAAATTCTTTAAGTCTCTTGCCCGGGTCAATCGCTAAATCAGGATTTACATTGTAATAATCCTTAACGGCATATGGGGATCCTGCCCTGCCTTTCACGACATCAGGGTCGTCATTTGAGATTCCGAATTTTGTATAATCGTTTATTACAGCGTGATGCGGCACCCCTGTATACCAGACATGAGTAATGCCTAAATTTTTAATCTCGGTAAGCGCCTTATCATCAAAATCTTCAAACTTACCCACACCATTTTCTTCAATAGTGCCCCAAGGCTTGTTCGTAGTGTTGGTATTTCCAAAAAGTCTTGTGAACACCTGATAAACAACTACCTTTTTGTTCTTCATAATTTTAACTTCATTTTTATTTGAATCTTCATTGGCACATGCAGCAAGCAAAGAAATGGCCAAGCTTATTGAAGTCCAAATAGTCTTTTTCATACTTCCACTGTCATACTAGGAACAAGAACTACTCTTTCGCCATTAACCCGAATGGACATTTCTTCATTTCCGGTCAATTGAAAACTTGTTCCTTCTTTAGAAACTGAGACTTTGATTATTCGATTTCTAAAGTTGATTTTAAAGGAATAAGATTTCCATCGTTTAGGAATTCTCGGTGTAAAATGCAATTTATCATTTAACACGCGCATACCTCCAAAACCTTCTACTACGCTCATCCAAGTACCGGCCATAGAAGTTATATGAAGTCCTTCTTCGACTTCTTTATTATAGTCATCAAGGTCTAAACGAGAGGTTCTTAAATAAAACGTATAGGCTTGATCCATTCGGTCTAATTTTGCAGCCTGTATGCTATGTACACAAGGCGACAACGAAGATTCGTGAACCGTAAAAGGTTCGTAAAAATCGAAATGCTTTTCTAATTCTTCATTGGAAAAGTGATCTTCAAAAAAATAAAAACCTTGTAAAATATCTGCCTGTTTTATGTAAGGAGAACGCAAAATACGATCCCAACTCCACTTTTGA
>CAYGUZ010000022.1:10136-12315 GCA_964353215.1 uncultured Flavobacteriaceae bacterium | reverse complement strand
GTTTTTGTAATCCAAAATTTTTACCAACAGACTTAAATCCTCCAGATTTTAAGATAGCGGCGTTTGGCTCGTAGAGATAGGTGGCCGGCAAACTTAATTCAGAAAGTGCCCTTTTTTCTTCAGAAAGTGCAAAGTCAAAATTTTGTTGACCTTCTTTGAGAAGATTAACAGTTTTCAGCGTTATGTTTCCCCCATATTTTTTTTCTAAAACCCATAGCAATTCTTTTACTTCATTCTTTACGGCGACAATATGAATTTCTTTTACATAATTGAGTTCAGAAATTCCTTGAGAAATATCTAAAAGGGGAGAAGTTTTTATTAAGATATTTTTAGTTTTTTCAAAAATTACATCCAACACATCTGGAATATTTGGCAAACAATCTTTCAGCAAAAACACTTTTCCCTTAACATTATTTCGGCGCGAAGGGTCGGCAAAAACCCAATCAAATTCGGACTCGGAACGCTGCAAAAAATCGATTCCATTTTCAGCTTTAAAAGTAGTGTTTTTCACACCTAGAATTTTAAAATTATAAGCTGCTATTTTGGATAAATTTTGGTCTAATTCGCAATGGGTAATTGCACTCATTTTCTTAGAGAAAAAATAGCTATCCACACCCAACCCACCGGTGACGTCTAATAGTGTTTTTCCGCTTACTATACTAGCTTTGTATTCTGCTGTTTGCTCCGAACTGGTCTGTTCAATATTCAGTTTGTTCGGGTAGTATAGTATTGGAATACTAAACCAAGTAGGCAGCTTGCTTTGGCATTTTTTTTTAGCTTCTAGCTGTTCTGCAAGTTCTTTTTGAGAAACACCCTCAAATTGTTGTTTTTTGAGTAAAACTGACACGATGTCAGTATTCCAATTATTTTCTATAAAATGTTGTACACCAGTGTTTAAAATATTTTTATTCAAACTAAAACTATAAATTTTTAGTCAGCTTTTTAACAAAGCTGTTTTCACTCAAAAATTCCTTTAAAATCACCTTGATTGCCGTGTAGCCAGGTACGGCAATGACCATCCCTACTACTCCAAATAGAAGCCCTGCAATGATGATAATCAAGAAAATTTCTAAGGGGTGCGACTTCACTGAATTTGAAAAAATAAAGGGTTGTGAAAAGAAATTGTCTACGAGTTGCCCCACGGTTAAACCGATAAAAACATACAGCGCTTTAGGTAAAATCACCGAGCTGAAATCCATACCTAAATTACTGGTCATGGTCAGGGTAATCATAAGTACTCCACCAATGATCGGACCCACGTATGGAATGATGTTAAAAAGCGCACATAAAAATGCAATTACAATGGCATTTTCTACGCCGACAATTAAGAGGGTAATGGTGTAAATAACAAACAAGATAAATAGCTGTAAAAGTATGCCGCCAAAGTAGCGCGATAATAAATTATTTATCTTGTCTATCGATTTTACCATGTTACCTTCTTTGTTATCTGGAACGAAAGTTAGAATTCCGTTTTGAAATAATTTACTATCCTTCAAAAAGAAAAAAGAGATAAATAGCACGGAGAAAAGCCCAACACTAAAATTGCTTAAAACACCAACCAAAGAGTTTATAAAATTGGGTATAAAATTTAGGTCCATGCCCTCTAAAACATTTTTCTCAATTTCTGAATCTTCAATAATCTCATTTACATTGGTGGTAGTTATTCCGAAGTAATCTACTATTTGCAGGTACAGCGTGTTTATATTTGCTTTGAGGTCATCGATATCAAGTAAAGACAAGTTCTTGCTTTGTTCACTGATAAGCGGAACAAATAGGGCCAGAATACCAATAAACACGCCCAACATTAAAAGCATGGTTAATATTACGGATAATAGGTTGGGGAATTTAAGTTTTCGCCTTAGAAACAGAACTATCGGCCTACCTAAAAGCGCGATGACCGCTGCAATGGCCAAATAGGCCAATACCGACTGAATCTTAAACAAAAAATATCCTACTAGAACAATAGCCGTTAAGATAAAAACAGCCCTTAGAATTCCGTTTGCAATGGTTTTTGAGGTCATTTTCAGGATTTGAATGCGTAAGCTACAATATTTGCCCCCATTTGCAAGGCTTTTAAGCGAATAGCTTCTGGGTCGTTATGTACCGAAGGGTCTTCCCAACCATCGCCTAGAACACTCTCAAAAGAAAATAGTAGCAACAGTCGCCCTTCATCAAAGTA
>CAYGUZ010000022.1:0-10126 GCA_964353215.1 uncultured Flavobacteriaceae bacterium | reverse complement strand
TGTGGTCTTTTGCCATCATGTTCGTGAATTTTAGGTAGTCCTTCGGGGAATTTGTATTTCTGTCTGAATATGGGGTGGTCGGCTCCAAGTTCTTCTAACTGCTTATCGGGAAAAACCTTTAAAAGCTCTCTTTTCAAGTACGGTTCCATGCCATAATTGTCATCAATATGTAAAAAACCACCCGATAAAAGATAGGTGCGCAGGTTTTGAGCTTCTTCATCACTAAAGAACACATTGCCATGGCCCGTCATATGCAAAAAGGGATATTGAAAAATGGCAACACTGCCTATCTCTATAGTTTCAGGTTTGTCCTTGATTTTTGTGTCAATATTTTGGTTGCAAAAACGAATTAGGTTGGGCAGTGCTGTCGGGTTAGAATACCAATCACCACCTCCACCATATTTAAGTACGGCTATTTCTTGTGCACTAACCGCGGCAATCACAAAAAAAGTTAAAATAAAGGATGCTAGGGTAAGGTTCTTCATGTATTGTCGAATAACTTAATAATTCAAAAATACTGTATTTCATGTATAAAAAAATCATAATTCCGACACTGGCACTAACAGTTATTTTCTTTTTGGCCTTAATGAACCTATCTCATAAAACTCATGATGAAGCTACAAAAACAGATGTAAACGCTGCATATGGCCCTGTGATTGTTTTAGAACTTTTTACTTCACAGGGTTGTTCAAGTTGCCCACCGGCCGATGTACTTTTAAATAAAGCAAAAACCCAATACCCGAATAAGGTATTTGCTCTTTCGTATCATGTAGATTATTGGAATTATATAGGATGGGAAGACCCCTTCAGCAAAGCTATGTATACCAAGAAACAACGTTCTTATAATCAAAAATTCAAATACAGAAGTAATTATACTCCGCAATTGGTGGTAAATGGTAAGGAGCATTTCGTAGGTTCTGATGCTGCCAAGTTAGCTAGTAAAATTACGGAGTACGCTTCTTTACAATCGGCAAATACAATTTCGTTGTCCAAAGCAGAACAAAACGGAGACGATATTGATTTTGTTTATACTGTAAATGGTGATTTGACCAATAAGAAATTGCGGGCGGTACTTGTATTGGATGAACGTACGACTTCTGTAAAAAGAGGAGAAAATAGAAACCGAACCCTTAAAAATTCAAATATAGTTGTGGCAGAAAAGTATCTTGAGCTTAAAGTTAAAAACGGTAATGGTACCATAACAATTCCCAGTATTGTCTCGTCCAAAGATAAGGTAACCCTGTTGTTGCTTACTGAAAATGAAGTAGCCGATATCACGGGGGCCGCAAAAAAAGCAATCTAACTATTGATCACTGCTACTACAGTACAAGCGTAAATAGCCGCGGTTTCGGTACGTAGGCGGTTTCTTCCGAGCGAAACGGGAGAGAAACCAGAATTGTAGGCGAGTTGTATTTCGTTAGATGAAAAATCACCTTCGGGCCCGATGAGAATTACCACATCCTTATCGGCTGCAAGACGCCTTTTTAGTTCTGCTTTTTCTTCGTCTTCACAATGGGCAATAAACTTTAAGTCCCCAGATACATTCTTTAAAAAGTCTTCATAAGAAATTAGCGGATTTAGTTTAGGAAGAAAAGTCTGCAGTGACTGTTTCATTGCCGATTGAAGCACTTTTTCAAGCCTTTCGGGTTTAATGACCTTACGTTCAGAGTGTTCGCAGAGAATAGGGGTAATTTCGTTGACACCGATTTCTGTAGCTTTTTCTAAAAACCACTCAAAACGGTCATTCATCTTAGTTGGGGCAACGGCTAAATGAAGGCTGTGCAATCTTGGTATTGTTTTTTCCGATGAAGTTATTTGAGCTTTACACTTTTTAGGATTGGCTCCTATAATCTTAGCTTCAAAGAGATACCCCTTACCATTGGTGATTTTTAAAATATCGCCCTCATTTTTTCGAAGCACTTTAACAATGTGCTTACTTTCTTCCGCAGGAAAGTGAAATTGTTTAAAACTATTATCTAACGAGGCATTATAAAAGAGTTGCATTAGGATTTTTTCTTTGTGTGTTTTTCGATTTCAAAAAGTAATGATTTTTTTACAGTTGGCCATTCACTTTGAATAATTGAGAAAACCACGGTATCCCTAAAACTTCCATCAGGATTAATTCTGTGATTTCTAAGTACACCATCTTGTTTTGCACCTAAACGGGTGATAGCATTTCTAGAGGCATAGTTGAACCAATTCGTTCGAAATTCGACGGCTATAGCGTCTAACTCTTCAAAAGCATGTTGCAATAGTAAAAGCTTGCAAATGGTATTGACCCCCGTTCGTTGATATGACTTGGCATACCAAGTATAACCAATCTCCAAACGTTTATTTTCAGGTTCGATATTACAAAAACGTGTTGCACCAATAATGGTGTTCGTTTTCACATCTACCACCGCAAAAGGGAGTGATTTTTTCATCTTTTGCTGCTTCAGTGCAGTGGAAATGTAGTTGTCAATACTTTCTTTGGATGGAACACTGGTTACCCATAAATTCCAAATTTCACCGTCGGACGCGGCCTTTAAAAGATCTTCTTTATGCTCATTTTTTAATGGAATTAATTGTACGCCATTTAGCTCTAATTCTATTTTCTGTAACCACTTTTCCATTTTTCAAGTGCTTAATTTATATCGGGCTTTTGCGGCTATATTCTGTTCAGCAAAATCTTTTTCTAAGAATTTAAAGTAGCCTACAATACCTATCATAGCAGCATTGTCCGTGCAATATTCAAATTTTGGAATATAGGTTTTCCAACCGAGTTCTTCTTCCGCATTTGCAAGACGAGATCGTATGCCTGAGTTTGCAGCGACTCCACCACCAATCGCTATTTGTTTCACCCTGGTTTGCTTAATGGCAAGTTTTAATTTGTCCATTAAAATTTCTAGAATGGTAAATTGAATTGAGGCACAGATATCGGCTAAGTTCTCGTTGACAAATTCAGAATTTTCTTTGGTCTTTTTTTGAATAAAATATAGAATGCTTGTTTTTAGGCCGCTAAAACTAAAATTAAGTCCATCAACCTTTGGTTTTGGAAATTCAAAAGCTTTTTCGTTACCAAGTTTGGCGTACTTATCAATAAGTGGTCCGCCCGGGTAGGGTAAACCTAACAGTTTTGCGCTTTTATCGAACGCTTCGCCCACGGCGTCATCCAACGTTTCTCCTATAATTTCCATTTCAAAATAGCTCTTTACCAATACAATTTGCGTGTGCCCTCCACTGATGGTCATAGCGAGAAAAGGAAAATCTGGAGTTTCTTGGGCATTATCTTCTATAAAATGGGCCAAAATATGCGCCTGCATATGATTTACTTCAATTAAGGGAATACCTAGACCTAACGACAAAGATTTGGCGAAA
Organism: uncultured Flavobacteriaceae bacterium; assembly: GCA_964353215.1. GTDB lineage: Bacteria > Bacteroidota > Bacteroidia > Flavobacteriales > Flavobacteriaceae > Croceitalea. The sequence goes on along the minus strand of CAYGUZ010000022.1, from coordinate 6,769 downwards.
GAAGTGCCGACCAATAATGAACCCAGTAGTCCAGGTCCTCTGGTAAATGCTATGGCGGATAGTTGTTTTTTATCGATATTTGCCTGAGCCAACGCCTGATGTACAACAGGAACTATATTTTGCTGATGTGTCCTTGAAGCCAATTCGGGTACTACACCACCATATTTTTGATGTATCTCTTGCGTAGCGACCACGTTGCTTAGCACTTTTTTTTCGCAAAGCACTGCGGCCGATGTGTCATCACAAGACGATTCAATGGCTAGAATAAATTTTTCTTGATTTTTCACCTATTTTGGAACAAAAGTTGGACACACAAAGATAAAGGGTAAAGCACTATCAAAAAACTAAAAAAAATACTACTTCGAGCCTTGCTGGCACTTCTAATTGTTGGGGTTTTGATTTCTGTGCTATTTTCTTTACCCATTGTACAGACGCGTATTGCCAAATATGCCACAGATAACATAAACCAAGAGTTTGGTACCAATATCAACATAGAGCGTATACATTTTTCACCATTTTCAATGAGTGCCGATATTAAAGGTATCTATGTTGAAGATTACAAGCAAGACACACTTTTTTACATTCATAAATTAAACACCTCTGTTCTTAGTGTTAGAAATATGATTAACGGAAATTTGGAATTTGGAGATATTGAAGTAGATAGACTCTATTTTAATATGAAAACCTATTACGGTGAAACGAATACCAATCTTGATGTTTTTGTAGACAAGCTAGATGATGGTGAACCAAGGCCTCCAGGAACACCACCTTTTCTAATGTCATCTTCAGAAATTGCCATGGAAGATAGCAGGTTTAAACTTTCGGATGAAAATTTGGAAAATCATACCGTTTTAGACTTTGATCAATTGAAAATAACAGCAAGTGATTTTCAAATAAATGGTCCAGAAGTAAGTATCGGAATTGATGAACTCTCACTTTTGAGTAAGCGAGGTTTAAAAATAAACGACTTAAAAACGGATTTTAAATACACGAAAACGCAAATGAGGTTCGACGCATTGACTATTCAAACACCTGAATCTAAGCTAAACGGCAGCCTTGTTTTTGATTACGATAGAGAAGATTTTTCAGATTTTCTAGATAAGGTAAAAGTGAGCGCCGAGTTTAATGAATCTCTAGTCGCGTTTAATGAGGTCAATAGTTATTTTGATGAATTTGGCCAGAATATTACCGCACAATTTTCAGCAAAAACCGAGGGAGTTCTAAACGATTTAATAGTCAAGGAGCTGATTCTAAGGTCCGACAATACGGGTATTAGAGGTGACTTTAGATTTAAGAACCTCTTTAGGCGGACAGAGCCATTTGTCATGGATGCCGATATGGATAATGTTACTTCGAGTTATTATCAGCTTCGCGCTTTGCTCCCTAATATTTTGGGTAAGACGATACCCACTTCATTTAAGAAGTTCGGCCAATTTACGGTACGTGGTAAAGCAGAGGTTACAGAGAACTCTATTGATGCACAAGTAAATCTTAATACGGCAATAGGCAGTAGCTATTCAGATTTGCAGATGACCAACATTAATAACATCGATGATGCCTCGTATCGTGGTTTAATTTCTTTGACCGATTTTGATCTGGGAGATTTTATAGATGACCCTAAGTTTGGTAAAACATCGCTAGACGTAAATGTCGAGGGAAGGGGTTTTATTGCAGAATACCTAAATACCGAAGCTATTGGAGAAATATATAAACTAGAATTTAATAACTACGAATACAATGATATAAAGGTCTCGGGTATTTTTAAGGACGAACTTTTTGATGGAAGCCTTATTTGCAACGATAAGAACTTACGTTTTGACTTTGAGGGGCTAGCCGACTTTAGTGAAGAGCGTAATGATTTTAACTTTAGTGCAGACGTCGATTATGCCGATTTAAAGTTGATGAACTTCATAAATGATAGTATTTCCATTTTTAAAGGCGAAGTTAAAATGGATATATCAGGTAATAACTTGGATAATCTAGATGGGGATATCAAGTTTGAGAATACTACTTATCAAAATAAAAATGAAATATACTTTTTTGATGATTTTGCGGTGTCCTCTTCCTTTGAAAAAGATACTATAAGAACAATAAAAATAGAGTCACCGGATATAGTTTCAGGATATTTGAAAGGAAAGTATAGGGTTGCTGAACTTGGTAGATTATTGCAAAACTCCGTCGGTAGTATTTATACCAATTATAAACCCTATGAAGTCTCATCTGGCCAGCGTATCAATTTTAATTTTAAAATTTATAACAAGTTCGTTGGCGTTTTTTTTCCTGAAGTCAGCTTAGGGCCAGAGACTTTTATTAGAGGAAATATAGTTGCGGATGAAGGTGATTTTAAGCTGACTTTTAAATCTCCTGCCATTGAAGCCTACCAGAATAAACTAGAAATGGTTGAACTGCAAATCGATAATAAAAACTCCTTGTTCAACACCTTTTTGTCTGTAGAAAATATGTCCACGGTTTACTATGACATTAACGAGTTTAATCTGATAAATACCAAACTAAAAGACACCTTGTTCTTTAGAACAGAATTTAAGGGCGGTAGTCAATACAATGATACCTATAACCTTAATTTTTACCATACCTTCAATCGAGAGAATAAGTCTGTGATCGGTTTAAAAAAGTCAGATGTTAGTTTTAAGGACAATAACTGGATTATTAATGAAGAAGGAAACACAAAAAATAAAATCATCCTTAACAAAAGCTTAGACAGTATTACTATCGAAGAGATAGTAATGAATAACAATAAGCGTGAACAAATTCGTTTAAGAGGAGAATTGGCAGACTCTACCTATAAAGATTTAGAGCTACAGTTTAAGATAGTGTCCCTGAACAAGATTACACCGGCAATCGATAGTCTAAAATTAGATGGTCAAGTAGACGGATTCTTAAATATTTTACAGAAAGATGGTAAATACTTGCCAACATCAAGTCTAAATGTAAAGGATTTTGCGGTGAATAAGATGAATCTAGGTGATTTGGAAATGATGATTTTTGGTAACAACGACCTTTCTGAATACGGGGTGAACACTTGGTTGCGAAAAGATGGTGTTGAAAAGATGAATATAAACGGAAAGGTCTATGACGCCAAAGAGACCACTTTTGATCTAACGGCTTCATTTAATGACTTTAGTTTACAGCCCTTTGCGCCTTTAGGGGAAGATATCATTTCAAATATCAGGGGCACCGTAAGTGGTAGTGCTAAGGTTACCGGTAATGCCAGAAACCCAAATTTTGATGGAGAATTGCTTCTAAACGATGCCGGAATTGGAATACCCTATCTAAACGTGGATTATGATTTTGCACCAAGGTCTAGAGTAACCTTAGCTGAGCAGTCTTTTAATTTTGAGAATATACTGCTTACTGATATTACGGAGAATACGCAAGGGACCTTAGATGGAAGTATTTCGCATACCGCATTCGATGATTGGGTTCTTAATTTGAATTTAGATACGAATAATGATCGTTTTTTAATTTTAAATACAGAATTTAACGAAGATGCACTGTACTACGGAACGGGTTTTGTAAACGGTACTGGTAGTATAACAGGTTCAACCAACGCATTGAACATTAATTTTGAGGGGTCGACCGCAAAGGGTAGTGCACTTAAAATACCCTTAAGTGATATAACAGCAGTTGGAGATTATTCATTTATCAATTTCATTGACAAAAATCAAGTAGAATCTTTTGAAGAAGAGCGTGTTCTTGATGATTATCAGGGTATCGAAATGAACTTTGATTTAGATGTTACCCCAGATGCAGAAGTCGAAATTGTAATTGATCAGAATAGCGGTAGCTCATTAAAGGGTACTGGCTCAGGCCTTTTGTTGATGGAAATCAATACCAATGGAAAGTTTAATATGTACGGGCAGTTTATTGTTGTTACTGGAGAGTACAATTTTAAACGTGCGGGTCTCATAGATAAAAAGTTTACCGTAAGACCAGGAGGTACCGTAAATTGGGAAGGAGATCCACTGAAGGCCACACTTGATATGGAAGCCGTTTACGCCTTAAACGCAAACCCGGCCCCCTTATTGGATGGTAACAATTTTCAAGGGCGCATACCTACTGAGGTTGTCATACGGTTAAATGGAGAATTAGAAAATTCTCAAATAGACTTTGATATCGAGTTTCCAGGTACGAATTCCGTGGTGCAATCCGAGCTTGAATATAGATTGCAAGATCCAACTATAAAAAGTGACAATGCCTTCTTTTTACTGGCACAAGGAACATTCGTTAATCAAGAAACCGCAGGCTTAAACCAACAAGCCGTCACAGGAAATTTAATTCAAACAGCCTCTGGGCTGTTAAATCAGGTACTCACAGGCAATAATGATAAGTTGAATTTCGGTGTATCTTACGAACAAGGTTTTTTAGATAATGAATCTGGCATAAATACTGAGGACCGGTTCGGTTTTACGGTTTCCACCCAGATTAGCGATAAAATATTAATAAATGGTAGAGTGGGTGTTCCGGTTGGCGGGGTATCAGAAACCGTTGTGGCCGGTGATGTTGAGGTTCAGGTTTTATTAAATGAAGAAGGAACGCTAAGCGCTAAAATTTTTAATAGGGAAAATCAGTTACAGCAATTCATTGGTGAGCGACAGGGGTATACCCAAGGGCTCGGATTATCATATCAAGTAGATTTTGATACTTTCAAAGAACTGATGCGAAAAGTCTTCAAGAAAAAAGAAAAAGAAATAGAAAAACCTAAAGAAGTTACTACACCAAATAACATTATGGGTAAGGATAGTCTAATTCGTTTTTATACCAAAAAGGAACTTCCTAAGCGCTAAAAATACCGCTAAAAAAATTAAAATGACAAAAAACACCAAACGAAAACGTTTGAGTTGTTTATGCATTGATAAATAGACTAATACAGCGTTCTTTTATTGAAATAAGTTTCCTAGTTTTGATAGTTCAATTTTTGAAATGACCAAAAAAATCAAGAAAATAGCAGTTTTCACTTCTGGGGGAGATTCCCCAGGAATGAATGCGGCAATACGCTCCGTTGTTCGCACATGTGCCTTTATGAAGTTGGAATGTGTTGCAATTTATAGAGGCTACCAAGGAATGATAGATGGTGATTTTAAACCAGTGAATGCGCGTAGCGTAAACAATATCATTAATAAAGGTGGGACGGTCTTAAAATCTGCCCGTTGCGAAGAATTTAGAACTCCAGAAGGAAGAAAAAAAGCCTATGAACAATTGGTCAAAGCTGAAATCGATGCCTTTGTGGTAATTGGCGGTAATGGAAGTTTTGCCGGAGCTCAACTTTTTAATGAAGAATTTGATTTTCCTGTAATGGGTATTCCTGGTACTATTGATAATGATATCATTGGTACTTCATATACCATTGGTTTTGATACTGCAATAAATACTGTAGTTGAGGTTATAGATAAGATTAGGGATACCGCCAGTTCGCATAATCGTCTGTTCTTTATTGAAGTTATGGGGCGTGATGTTGGGCATATTGCCTTGAATGCGGGTGTTGGTGCAGGTGCTGAAGAGATACTGATTCCTGAACAGAATTTAGGATTAGAAAGGTTGCTCGATTCGTTGAAGCGAAGTAAAAAATCTGGTAAGTCTTCAAGTATTGTAATAGTTGCGGAAGGTGACAAAACAGGTAAAAATGTTTTTGAACTTAAAGAATACGTAGAAGAGCATTTACCTATTTACGATGTTAGGGTATCTGTTTTAGGGCACATGCAGCGTGGTGGTAATCCAACTTGTTTTGATAGGGTTTTGGCCAGTAGAATGGGTGTAAAGGCGGTTGAGGCCTTAATTGAGGGTAAATCAAACTACATGGTGGGTATTCGTGATACCAAATTGGTTTTGGTACCAATAAAAGAGGCTATTAGCGCACATACCGCTATAGATGAAGAACTCATAAGGGTTTCTGATATAATGACAATTTAATTAAACTTTAAAAATAGAATAATGGCACAAGTTAAAATTGGTATAAATGGATTTGGTAGAATTGGTCGATTGGTCTTTAGAGCTTCGGTAAAAAGAGACAATGTAGATGTTGTAGCCATAAACGACTTGTTAGATGTTGAACATTTGGCATATTTATTAAAATACGATTCTGTTCATGGTAGGTTCGATGGCACGGTAGACGTAAAAGATGGGCATTTAGTGGTCAATGGTAAAACCATTAGAATTACTGCAGAAAGAGATCCGAAAAATCTAAAGTGGGATGAAGCCGGGGCTGATATCGTAGCAGAATGCACAGGTATCTTTACTACGATGGAAACTGCACAATATCATATTGATGGTGGTGCCAAAAAAGTAGTAATCTCTGCACCATCTAAAGATGCCCCTATGTTCGTTATGGGTGTAAACCATAAAGAAGTTAAAGCTTCGGATAAAATTGTTTCAAATGCTTCATGTACAACGAACTGTTTGGCGCCTTTAGCAAAAGTTCTAGACGATAACTTCGGAATTGAAGAAGGTTTAATGACAACGGTCCATGCGACTACGGCTACACAGTTGACTGTAGACGGACCTTCTAAAAAAGATTATCGTGGTGGTAGAAGTGCCATGTTAAATATTATACCAGCATCTACAGGGGCTGCAAAAGCGGTAACAAAAGTAATTCCTGCACTAGAAGGAAAACTTACAGGTATGGCATTTAGAGTACCTACAGCCGATGTTTCTGTTGTTGATTTAACGGTTCGATTAGAAAAAGAAACCTCTTACGAAGAAATCAAAAAAGTCTTTAAAGCTGCTTCTGAAGGAGAGATGAAGGGGGTATTAG
>CAYGUZ010000021.1:0-12445 GCA_964353215.1 uncultured Flavobacteriaceae bacterium | reverse complement strand
ATTTTAGATAGCCAATCTAATTCCAAAAGGCAGTAGATTGCTATGTAGCCAGTAAATCTATTATTTTAAAACCTTTGGCTTTAAAGTTTTTTCTTGATGCTTTACCATAAGGCTTCCTAGGTCTTTTCCTCTGATATCTTTTTCAATATCAATTATATAGAACTCAGCAACCTCTTCGTATGATGTAAGACATATATACTCTAAAACGTGTTCATTATCTACTGAACAAATTAAATTTTTAAAATGGAAATGCTTATCAACGATATTGAATTGAGAAGGAAATTCGGTCCACTTTTTTATCTGTAGAAGATGTTTTTTGTTGGTTTTTCTGTGAGAAACATTAATTAGCTCATTTCGAACCTTCATATCGAGCGGAGTCGAGATAAAAGTGAGAAATCTAACTATCTTTAATGGTAGATTTTTCGACAGTATTTATAACAACAAAAACCAAAAGAGCCGGCAACACCCATCCCATTTGAAATTTACTCAAAGGAATCCATTTAGAGATTCCGGCGAGAGCTTCACCTAAGCCAATACTCCCTAAGAAATCAGGAATACTAAAGATAATGGTGGTAAGTACAACTGCTCTAAAAACTTGTTTGGAAGCATATTTATCCGGGAGAACATTCAGCAGAATAAGAACGATTGTTATTGGGTAAATAAACATTAATGCCGGAATTGCAACGGCTATAATGTAATGGACATCAAACTGCCCCATAAGCACCCCTAAAATGCACCCTATTACTGCAGTGATGACATAGGCGGTTCGAGAATCTTTAAACTGGCCCTTTACAAAATCTGCCGTACCGGTAACGATACCTACGGCAGTAGTGAAGCAGGCCAAGCTTACCAAAACACTTAAAAAGAAGCTGGCCGTACTTCCTAAGGTTTTAATGCTAATACCACTCAAAAGGGCGGTTCTTGAAATATCTGAATCAAATGAAGTGTGCATCATGGCACCAGTTGCAATTAGACCTGCATAGATTAAAAAAAGACCTAGACCTGCCAGCCATCCTGCTTTGGCAATTAAAGTTCGTTTGGCCGAATAATTTGATTCGGTATGTTTGAGGTTGATAGAAATGATAATTACCCCACCGACAACGACCGCACCAATGGCATCAAAAGTTTGATAGCCTTCTAAAATGCCGCTTGAAAAAGGACTGGGGAATACGTTTTCGCCAAAACTAAATTCAAAATTGAAAATCGTGGTACAGACTATGGCCAATAAAATTAGAATTATAGCTGGGGTCAATAGTTTTCCGATAATATCTAAAATCTTGGAGCGGTTGATTACAAAAAGAAATACCAGAACGAAATAAATGACACTGGTCAATAACGGTGGGGAATCGAACAAAGGCTGAACGCCCATTTCGTGTGTTACCGATGCTGTTCGTGGCGATGGCAAACTAATCGAAATGGCATAAACGATATAGCAATAAATCAAACTAAAAGTTGGCGATACTTTTTTGGCAAAATCGAACATTCCGCCCTGTAATTTGGCGTGGGCTAAGATTCCTAATACAGGAATTAAAACTGCCGAAATACAAAACCCGAGTGCAACCAACCACCAAGTGTCACCGGCTTTAAAACCAAGCTGGGGTGGAAGAATAAGATTTCCTGCCCCAAAAAACAACGAGAAAAGTGCGAAAGCAGCTACAATCTTAACTTTTTTGCTGTACATATGTCTAAATTATTTGTTAATATAGGTCAAAATTGTATATTGTTTCCAGTGTTAATCACCGATATTTTTTAACACTTAATCGATGTATTTCATCGAAAAGTCTAATCGTCAACTAAATACATATACTAAAACATAGGCGCAAATCGTTCAACTACATACAAGGTGAATAATTTATCTTGTAAAAATCAACAAAAAGATATAAGAATCGCGCATTTTCGACCCCTAAATCGTTATGCCAACAGCTCCCCGGCTTATGAAAAAAACTACCCCTGAAGGAAATAAATTAACCGGCATCTTCTGCCATATTTTTGGACATCACTACACCGTTTCAAAACGAGTTACCGAGCATATCAAAGAGTACAAATGTCTGCATTGTCAAAAACAGGTCACCACCGATGAACGTGGTAAACTTTCTGCATTGACCCCTGTTATGCAAGAAATAAATAAGACTTTGGAAGAGATGTACCAAAAGCGTAATCGCAGAACTAATACCGTAAGAAGACAAGTAGCCTAAGAGGCATTAAAACTATTCCAGCCTTGGGCCGTAATAGGAATTTTAGTATTATTTCTTGCCACGAGATGCGCACCTTCACTTTGTTGGGTCATATGACCAATAACCGTTAGATTTGGATTACCCTTGATTTTATCAAAGTCAGCTTGAGCTATTGTGAACAACAGCTCATAGTCTTCGCCTCCGCTTAAAGCAATCATCGTACTATCCATTTTAAACTCCTCTGATGCTGAAATGACAGTTGGGTCCAAAGGTATTTTTTCCTCGTATAGATTACATCCTACTTTGCTTTGTTCGCATAAATGCAAAATTTCTGAAGATAGGCCATCACTAATATCGATCATGGCCGTTGGCCGTACCGCTAACTTTTCCAAGAGGCTTACAATGTCTTTTCTTGCTTCTGGCTTTAGTTGCCGTTCTATCAAATAAGAATAAGGTTCAAGGTCCGGTTGATTTTGAGGATTTACCTTAAAGACCTCTTTCTCTCTTTCTAAAATCTGGAGGCCTAAATAAGCACCGCCAATATCACCGGTTACAACTAGCAGGTCATTTTCTTTGGCGCCTGACCGATAGACCAGCTTTTCTTCATCGATTTCGCCAATAGCCGTAATGCTTATGAGCATCCCTTTAGTCGAAGATGTGGTATCGCCACCAATTAGATCTATTCCATAAACTTTACATGCGGCGGCAACCCCGTCATAGAATTCTTCTAAGGCTTCTAACGGAAAACGATTTGAAACTGCCAAGGATACGGTTATTTGTGTAGCATTGGTATTCATGGCGTAGATATCTGACAAGTTCACTACGACCGATTTGTAGCCCAAATGCTTTAAAGGCATATAGCTTAAATCAAAATGCACACCCTCTACCAATAAGTCTGTAGAGACTACTGTTTTTTTTGATTTAAAATCTAAAACGGCGGCATCGTCACCGATACCTTTTAGTGTAGATTTATGATTGAGTTCAAAGTCTTTGGTGAGGTGTTTTATAAGTCCGAATTCACCAAGCTCTTCAATTGAAGTCCGTTGTTCGTTTTTATCCGCTAGCATTTTGCAAAAGTAAGGAGTAAACCTAACATGTAGGCATAAAAAACTGGAGTTAAAAAACCCCAGTTTCAATTTTTATCTTTCAGAAAATTACTGTTATCACTCCATAGCGTACCCTTCTCTATAAGTTCGTTTTACATACTTATTTGCTGGTTCAAAATTGGTCACTTTCATGTTTTCGGCATCCCATTGCAAGCGTTTTCTGCCGTAGTACTGGCCGCCGCCGCTCCAGAAACCTTTGTTTTCTGCATTAGGGTCTACTTCAAAATAGGTTTTTAGAGCTAAATTACCGATGAGAATGCTTTCGGTAAAAGGCCCTGCATAATCAAAGGAAGAGCTGGTTTCGGCATTACCATAACCGGCCATACAGGCATTTACCCATTGCAGGTAATGCCCCTCGGGAACTCTCGGTAAAGTTTCTTCAACTTCAAACTGTTCGTTGAGTGATAATGGCAGTAATCTTGGATTGGCCCCATAACAATCTGCCATTAATTTTCCTTTTGTGCCTATAAAGAGCACGCCACCATCCCAGTTGCCTAGGGCTTCGTTATCGCCTAATTCCTCGGGTCTTTCAGGTAGAAGTCCACCATCCATCCATGTAACTTTTATGTTTCCTTTACCATCTGTTCTTGGATATTTTAGGTGGATTTTACTGGAGTTAGGAAAGCTTTTCGGATAGTCTTTATATTGAAAATTACCACTGAATGAATCTGAAACACTACACTCCACCTGAGTAGGATAGAGTATAGGCAGAATTCTATAAACCGGATCCATAATATGGCAGGCCATATCACCTAAAGCACCCGTTCCAAAATCTGACCATCCACGCCAATCAAAAGGGAGGTAGGCATCATTGTAATCTCGCATTGCGGTTGTCCCTAACCAAAGGTCCCAGTTGAGCCCTTTAGGAATTTTGTCTTTTTTTGTAGGGGTTTGTAATGCCTGTGGCCATATCGCCCGATTGGTCCAACATTTTACGGTGTGTACTTCACCAATAATTCCCGTGTCATAAATTTCCTTCATTTTTCGGACACCTTCGCCTGAAGCACCTTGATTGCCCATTTGGGTAACAACTTTAAATTTTTTGGCCGCCTCGGTCAACATTCTTGCTTCCCAAATATCATGGGTCAAAGGTTTTTGTACATAAACATGTTTGCCCATCGCCATTGCTTGATAGGCAGGTACAGCGTGGTTATGGTCAGGTGTGGAAACGGAGACAGCGTCTATGTTTTTACCCTCTTTCTCAAGCATTTCCCTAAAATCTGCATAATAACTGGCACTTGGGAAAGCCTCTCTTGACCTAACGGCCAACCTATCGTCTACATCGCATAATGAAACGATATTTACGTTGGGGCTTTCCGCAAATGATGTAAGATCACTATGGCCTTTACCACCTGCACCAATACCCGCAATATTGAGCTTATCGCTAGGAGGAATGTAACCTTGGCCGCCTAAAACATGCCGGGGAACAATCATAAATCCGGCGGCTGCCAAGCTGGTGTTTTTAAGAAAATTTCTTCGAGAATTTTTATGGTAAGGTCTCTTTTTGGCCATAGAAAATTAAGTTTTTTTAATTTCGACCATCAAGTTAATTTAATTAATTCATTTTAAAACAGCTTATTGCCAAATTTTTAAGCCACGAATTTTGTGTTTTGTATCTTTAGGGTTCAATACAAAAGTTTCTATGCTATGAAACAGACATGCCTACTGCTGTTGCTTATTGTTTTTTTTGGTTGTAACAAAGATAATTCTACCGATACTAGAATTGATGCCCAGGTCACGGTGCAGTTTTCTGAAGCGACCATCTCTTTAGTTGAAAATAGTACTGAAAACAACCCTGTTTTGATATTAAATGGAACTGTAGAAAACCCTACTACGGTTACCGTAAGTGTTGAGGAATCTAGTTCGGCCACGGGCAATGGGGTCGATTATAATTTTTCTTCTCCCAGTACTATAAATATTCCTGCCGGTACATATGATGGTACTACTGATACCTCTATTGAGATTGGGGGCCTAACTTTTGAAGACGACGCTTTGATAGAAGGTTTTGAAACTATTCGCTTTAGTTTGAGCAACCCTACAGGTGATGCCGTTCTAGGAACTCGCTCCATACTGGTCTTGACAATTGTTGACGACGACAGTAGTTCGATTTCATTTTCTCAAGCATCGGGTTCTGACAGAGAAAATAGTGGAGGAAACCTTCCAATGTTGGTAGTTAACGGAATTATTGAGGCCAATACAACGGTCACTATTGTTGATACTGGTTCCGGTAATGCGACTTTAGGAGCAGATTATACGCTAGAATCACCTTTGACTATTACAATTCCTGAGGGTAATTACGACGGTTCATTGTCCACAGCCATTCAAATACCTGGATTAACTATAATTGATGATACCATTTTAGAAAATACAGAAAATTTCGAATTGCAACTTAGCGAACCTACCAATGGTCTTTTGTTGGGTGGCCAAGACAATACTCTTTATGAAATTAATGGTATAGACCCATGTGAAAATGGTGCGGCAGCTAATTTTCCATGTAATGGATATGATTTGTTGGGCAGACTAAGTCTTTCAGAATTATCCGCTTCAGAAGCAAATGACATATGGGGATGGACAGATAGTAGTAGCGGTAAAGAGTATGCTTTGGTAGGACTCGATAACGGCACTGCTTTTGTTGATATTTCTGAAGACGACCCTATTTATCTGGGAAAATTACCGACCGCCACAAGTTCAAACCCCTGGCGAGATGTTAAAATCTACCAAGACTTTGCTTTTATTGTTTCAGAGGCCCCAGGCCATGGCATGCAGGTTTTTGATTTGACAAAACTTAGAAGTGTAAGTAATCCACCGCAGACTTTTACAGCGGACCAGCGTTATATGGGCATCGGTAACGCCCATAACGTGGTAATCAATGAAACTATGGGCTTCGCTTATCCCGTAGGCACAGCAAGAGATGATGCGTTTAATGGTGGGGTGCATTTTATTGACGTTCAAGACCCGTTAAACCCAACTGCTGTCGGCGGATATGGAGCTGATGGATACAGTCATGATGCCCAGGTAATTTCATACGCTGGGCCTGATACCGATTATTCTGGAAGAGAAATTTTTATTGGTGCAAATGAAGACCAGATAGCAATCGTTGATATTACCGATAAAACAAACCCGGCAAGAATTTCCACCCTAAATTACAGTCAGCTCAGTTATACACATCAAGGATGGTTTACCGAAGATCAGCGGTATTTTCTTTTGGGCGATGAATTAGATGAAAGTGATTTCGGCTTTAACTCAAGAACCTTGGTCTTCGATTTGCAAGACTTGGACAATCCTGTTTTGCACATGACATATATCGGCCCAACTGCTGCCATTGATCATAACGGATATGTGTTGGGTGATGAATTTTTCTTGGCCAATTATTCTGCAGGAATGCGTGTTTTGGATATTTCACAGATTGGCAGTGAAGTAATTACTGAAACTGGTTTTTTTGATACCTTCCCCTCTAATAATGCTACAAATTTCGATGGAGTTTGGAGTGTTTACCCCTATTTTGAAAGCGGAAAAATTTTGATAAACGATATCAATTCAGGTCTGTTCATCGTAAAGAAATCGAACTAATAAATTCTCTTGGCTATGAAGAAGGTTGTTTTTGGTTTAGTGATATGTTTAGTGTTTGCCTGTAGTGACGATGTCAATAGTTCGGAAGACATAGAGGCGGTAAACCAAAGTACTTGGATTAAAAGTTTTGGGGGCTCAGGTGATGATTCGCCAAGAAGTATACTACAGACCAGAGATGGCGGCTTTGTAGTATTCGGTTTTACCAATAGTACGGACGGAGATTTATCAGCTAAAACACTAAACGTAAACGACTATTGGTTAATCAAGTTAGATGCCGAAGGTAATTTACAATGGCAAAAGACCTATGGAGGAAGTAAGGACGATCGTGGGCAAAAAGTGATACAAACCTCCGATGGCGGATATGCCATTACGGGGTATGCAATGAGTGATGATGGAGATGCGAGTAATAATGAAGGATTCCACGATAATTGGGTGCTTAGGTTAGATGCTTTGGGTGAAATTTTATGGGAAAAAAGTTTTGGTTTTTCAGGTCATGATCACTCTTATGATATCATAGAAACTCAAGATGGAGGTCTGTTTTTCTCAGGTTTTTTAGACGTTACCTCTTCTAATGGAGAAGGGAGCACGAGTAAATCATCTAGTTTGACCAGGCACGGCGTCGGTGAGTTTTGGGGAACGAAGTTGGATGCCGATGGTAATATTGTATGGCGTAAATTTTTTGGAGGAACCAATAATGACAGATCATTTGGTGTAATAAACACATTTGATGGCGGATTTATACTTTCAGGGGCATCTGAGAGTGATGATTTTGATATCTCTGACCCTAAAGGAAGTTATGATTTTTGGGTAGTGAAGGTGGATAAAAATGGCACCTTGGAATGGGAGCGGTCTTTTGGAGGCACAGGTATAGAACAATCACGAGATATATCAAAAACGGCAGATGGTAATTATGTAATCGTGGGCAATACCTTTAGTAATGATACTCAAGTAACCAAAAATAATGGAAGTTCTGATGTTTGGTTGATAAAAATAAGCCCTGCGGGAGAACTAATTTGGCAACACAGTTATGGGGGAAGCGGTTTTGATTCTGCCGATTCGGTAAATCTTACAGCAAATGGAGGCTTTATTATATCGGGTAATTCTAAAAGCACTGATAAAGACGTATCGGTAAACCAAGGAGAAAATGATTTTTGGATATTGACCATAGACGCCCAAGGAAATCTGCTAAACGAAATTTCTATAGGAGGTACGGATTTGGACTTTGCCTATGATGCCATTGAAGCCAGTGATGGTAGTGTTTTTGTCGTTGGCGAAACGGCCAGTGCCGATTTCCCCGAAATAGAACATAAAGGAGGGGTGGATTTGGTTGTAGCGAAGATCAGATAAATGTTTTTAAATTACCCTGAAAACCGTTATGTCTATGAAGTATAAATAATAGAACTTTGACCTAAGTTCGGATATCATCGTTACTTATGGAAAACTCAAAAAGAAGAATCTTTATAGATGTGCTATTAGTCTTTACTTGTCTCTTGGTACTAGCAACTATTGCATATCATTTTTACTCACAAAACAAAAAAGGGAAAGCATATAAGGCACAAGAATACGCGCTAAAAGAACAAGTAGTTTGGGATTTATATTACCACTATGAAAATTTAAAGGATTTTGCCTCTAGTTGGAAGTCATATTACGCAAAACTTTCTTTAAATAGTAATAGAGATACCATTGCACATCCAAAATATACGGTAAAAGAGCTCACGCGTTTACATCGCGGAATAATCAGCGGCATTGCTAATTATGAGAATAATGCGGTGATTACTCACCACAAAATCGATATTTCACAAATCTCGAACTTATATCCGGTTGGTTATGATTCTAGGCAGCTTTTGAGCACGTACCGGTTTAGAGAAAAATTGTATGAACAAGCTAAAGAATTGAACAGTATTTATGTTAGTTTGGTAAATAATACTAGAGTGACAGATTCTGTTGATACCTCTTATAATACAGAAAGTAAATTCTACGCTTACTTTTCTTCTTTGAGAAGACTTGATGAAGTAATTTACGAGCTTTTATCATGAATATCCTAGAAGCTTAAAGTACGCTGTCAGTACAGAAAATGACTTTACAATTAGTGCTAAGAATAGACTGTTTAGTACGCAAGTTTCAAATTTAAGATTACCATCTGAATATCATGTCTATACTCCTCAAGCATTATATTTAAAGCAGAACATGATGACCTGTTTAGGCGAGAAAAACGCTCTAATAAAAAATCTAGAGTTCGAGGTCAATCAAGGCAAAGCACTACTGCTTGTTCTTACAGACACTTTAAAAAACGAAGCCTTGGAGCAGAACAAAATTGCAAGAACTCTTTTTTCATGTTATGCTACAATGAAAAAAGATTATGATAGAGAACTCTTCTTGTACATGGAAAACCAATATGGCAGAGCACAAATTGCTTGGCCAAGACAGAAAGAATTGGTTGAATTATCTGAACAAAATAGAGATACGCTTTTTAAATTTTACGCTGAAAATTTTTCGCCTTATATCATCGAGGGTACTTATGCTCCCCTTTACGAATGGTACCCAAAAACCATAGACGAAGCTATTAAAGCGTATAATGACGCCCCTTAATTAATTGTTTTACAAGAGATTAAGGTATAATCGACGCAATTTTCTTCATTCTAAACCTTGTTTAATCTTTTGATAGAAAACTCTTATCAAAACATACGTTATAATAATGTTAGGAAATAGGTAGAAATACTACTTATCACCTATATTTGTAAGCTATTTAGATTTAATCTAGTTAATTATGATTCAGGTATCAGAAACAGCAAAACAGAAAGTCATTAATTTAATGACCGAAGAGGGGTTTGATGCTACAAAAGATTACGTGCGTGTCGGGGTTAAAAGCGGTGGTTGTAGCGGTCTTTCTTATGAATTGGATTTTGACAATAAAATGGGCGAAACCGATAAAGTTTTTGAAGATAACGATGTTCGAATAATAGTCGATAAAAAAAGTTTTTTATATCTGGTCGGGACCGTTCTCGAATATTCTGGCGGTTTAAACGGCAAGGGCTTTGTTTTTAATAACCCAAACGCGCAAAGAACATGTGGTTGTGGCGAAAGCTTCTCATTATAAATTGTTGATGGACTAGCGTAGATCGACAAATTGAAGAAATATGGCATATACTGAAGAAGAATTAAAAAAAGAATTAGAAACCAAAGAGTACGAATATGGTTTCTACACAGATCTTAAGTCAGATACCTTTCCGAAAGGTTTGAGCGAAGACATTGTTCGTGCTATCTCAAAAAAGAAAAATGAACCAGAATGGATGACCGAGTGGCGCTTGGATGCCTATCGCATTTGGGAAAAGATGGAAGAACCGGAATGGGCGAATGTTCGTTATGAAAAACCAGATTTTCAGGCCATAAGTTATTACTCTGCACCAAAAAAAGCAGACCCTAACAAAACTTTGGATGACGTAGATCCTGAACTGCTGGAAATGTATAAAAAGTTGGGAATTTCTGTAGACGAACAAAAAAAACTTCAAAATGTTGCGGTTGACATTGTTGTTGATTCTGTTTCAGTAGCCACTACATTTCAAAAAACTCTGGCCGAAAAGGGTATTATTTTTATGCCAATTTCAGAAGCAATTCAAGAACACCCTGAATTGGTTAAAAAATATATGGGCACGGTCGTTCCAAAGACCGATAATTTTTATGCCGCATTAAATTCGGCGGTATTTACAGATGGCTCTTTTTGCTACATCCCAAAAGGAGTAAAATGTCCTATGGAACTATCCACGTATTTTAGGATTAATGAAGGGGGCACGGGTCAGTTTGAGCGCACTTTGGTTATAGCCGACGAAAGTAGTTATGTAAGTTATTTAGAGGGTTGTACCGCGCCGTCACGTGATGAAAATCAGTTGCACGCCGCGGTTGTTGAGCTAATTGCTCTAGATGATGCAGAAATCAAATATTCAACGGTACAAAATTGGTTTCCTGGCAATAAAGAAGGAAAAGGTGGGGTATATAATTTTGTGACCAAACGGGGTTTGTGTGAAAAAAACTCAAAAATCTCTTGGACACAAGTTGAAACGGGTTCTGCCGTTACCTGGAAATATCCCTCATGCATTTTAAAAGGTGATAATGCAGTTGGAGAGTTTTATTCCATTGCTGTAACCAATAATTTTCAGCAAGCCGATACGGGCACGAAAATGATTCACTTGGGCAAGAATACAAAGAGTACCATTATATCAAAAGGTATTTCAGCCGGAAAATCTCAAAACAGTTATAGAGGCTTGGTTCAGATTGGCTCTCGCGCGGAGAACGCAAGAAATTTTTCGCAATGTGATTCTTTATTAATGGGTAACGAATGTGGGGCGCATACTTTTCCATATATCGAAGCTAAAAATAAATCTGCTCAAATAGAGCATGAGGCGACGACCAGTAAAATTGGTGAAGACCAAATTTTCTATTGCAATCAAAGAGGAATAGATACTGAAAAAGCGATTGCATTAATTGTGAATGGTTTCAGTAAAGAAGTACTCAACAAGCTTCCAATGGAGTTTGCCGTTGAAGCCCAAAAGCTATTGGAAATAAGCCTTGAAGGTTCTGTAGGATAATAAACTTGAAAATGAAAAAAATACTATTAACAGTTTTAATTGCAACATCACTTTTTTCTTGCAAGGAGATTAAAAAAGAAGCCGAGGGGGCTACTATAAATTTAGAAAAACCAGAGGTAAAACTGTATACTTTTGATGGGGGTACGGTTATGGTGAACAATTTGGAGTTGTTCTCTCAAGACACCACATACCGCGGGCAATCTAAAGAGTTCGCCGATGCATTTTATGTAATCTCACATCCTAAAGGAAATTTAATGTGGGATGCAGGTCTTCCCGAGGCTTTAGTGGCTTCCCCAGAACCTGTGACACCTCCCGGTGGTGCGTTCACTATTTCAAGAAGGGATTCTGTTCTAAATCAGTTAAAAAGTATCGATATGACAGCTGATGATATTGATTATATCGCACTCTCCCATTCACATTTTGACCATAGTGGCCATGCCAATGTTTTTAAAGATGCCAAGTGGCTGGTTCAAGAGGCGGAGTACGCCATGGTTACTAGTGATGAAATTAAGAATAGTGAAAATGCAGGGTTATACGAAGCAATAAAAGAGCTTACCAACTTTCAAAAGCTAAATGGTGATTATGATGTTTTTGGTGACGGAAGTGTAGTGATAAAATCCATGCCTGGCCATACTCCAGGGCATCAAGTATTGTATTTGGATTTAGCAGAAAACGGACCAACGCTTTTAACAGGTGATTTATACCATACCTATGAAAATAGAGAACATAAACGTGTGCCTATTTTTAATACAGATGTGGAACAAACCTTGAAAAGTATGGATGCTTTTGAGGCTTTTGCCAAAGAAAAGAATGCTAAAGTGTATTTGCAGCACCAAAAAGAAGATTTTAATAAAATGCCTAAGGCACCTAAATATTTAAATTAAGAGACGATGTTGAAAATTAATAATCTACACGCTCAAGTAGAGGATAAAGAAATACTAAAAGGAATAAACCTTGAGGTTAAAGCAGGTGAGGTTCATGCTATTATGGGGCCGAATGGTTCAGGTAAAAG
>CAYGUZ010000020.1:771-12763 GCA_964353215.1 uncultured Flavobacteriaceae bacterium | reverse complement strand
TAAATTTTCTAAGTTGCCCGCATAAGTGAGCTTATCGAAATTAAAAATATGATACTGAGGGTAATTTTTTACTAGTCTTCTAATAACATGAGACCCTATAAAACCTGCTCCTCCTGTTATAAGTAAATTCATAAAAAAGATTATAGTGTTCTTAGAGTGTGGCCAAAAATCTCATTTTAAATCATAATCATAGACTGTGTTAGTTGCCGAACACTTGTTCTAAAATTTTATCCGTTATTAAATATGTAGGTTTAACTCCTGTTGTACCTAATCCGCCAGAAGCTAAAGTACTTCCTGTTTCCAATGGATTATCAGAGGCGTAATACGCATATCTTACTTTGACTTCTTTACTTATGCTTTTACGTATCTGAGATGCGGACTGAATTGCTTTTTGGTAATGCACGCCTTCCATTTCCAAACCGATAACGTTCCAGGTGGAGTCGTAAAAAAACTGCAGAATATCCTTATTCTGTAGAGAGGTTCCTAAAACGGTCACCATAGTACCTTCCAATACTTTTAAGCCATGCCCTTTAAAATCTTCGGCACAAAGTTCGTTCTTGAAGGGATAGTTATCTGCGGTGCCCTCAAAAATATGGGCAGAGGGAATCATTAAATCTCCTTTACCTCCTTCTAAAATACCTGCTTTGCCCATTATAGAAACCGAATCAACATTTAAAAATAATTTCTCGCCATCAACTTCATAAGGCTTAAGCAACTCATCGATAGTTTCGTAAGCCTGCTCTCCAAAGGCGTAATCCATTACAAATATAACTGGTTTTTCTGCCTCGGGCTCATTGTCAGAAAAATTGTAGCAGCAGGCTGCCTTCGCAGCTTTTGCCATGTCAAAAATTTGAACATCAATGTTTGCTCCTGATTTATCATCAATATAAATCATTCCATTTTTAGTGGCCATTTGCGTCACTTTCTCCCTTAAATCTTTGTTTGAAGAAGAACTAAGTGTCTCATAAATGTCCAAGGAGTCGCTATCTGGAAACTCTTGTTTCAACGCCTTTTTGGCGAACAACGAATTCATAACACTGTGCATATTGGCACTAATAATATGAATCGGCCTATGGACTAATCCGTTTTTCTTAAGCGTTTCTTTTATGGTGTCGGCCCATCTTTCACCATGAATATGATGTCCTATTCTTTCGCGAAGAAGCGGGGTAAAGGTAACCGTTCGCTTATCACCTGTAGTTTCTTCTTCTATGGCTAATTTTCCCAACCAATACACAATATTCAAAAAGCGATCCGGACGGGTTTTGGACTTTAGTTTATCATGAATATCGGAAACCTCATCAAAAGATCTTCCTAAAATATTGGCCGTATGGATAAGTGCCACTTCTCTTTCAGCATCCGTTTTATCTGTTTTGAGAATAAATTCTACCAACTTTTCCCAGTCGCGTACGGTTGCTTTTCCATCTTCTATTAAAACTCTGTCACAAATCTTACCAGATTCAACATAAAGAAAAGTCAAATGGGTAAGAATGTCGTAAATATCTGAACGCCCCCTTGTAATTTCTATATTCATTTGCTCATCATCGATACGATAGCAATTTCTTCTTCTTTTTGGAGGAACTATCGGTTTTAGATGCGATTTTGAAAAACCTTCATCTGAAGTTAGATTAATGAAACGGCACTCTTCAATGCCTATCGGAAGTCGCTCTAAAACGTAAATAAGTCCGTTCAATTCTGCTTTTTCTTCAGCAATAGTGCCATAAATTTCAGGCCGTAACGAAAGTAAAGCACTACGGAGTGCATTACCCGAGACTCCTGAAGGTTTATAAAAACCTCTATTGAGCAAATGGCGCATGGTAATGTACAAGCGCTCAATAGCGTTTGTAGATTCTTGAGCTCTAGTTGTTGCTTTGATCTTTGTACCCATATCGACTTCTTTACAAAAGTACACGGAAATTCCTTGAAAAGTAAATGGCTGACTTTAGTTTATGTCGTGAAAGGTTGAATTGCATCCGCCACTTTTCTATCGTTAGCCAAGCGTTGTACTTTATTTTGCCCCCCCAATTTGCCTAGTGTTTTCATATAATTTTGAAAACCATCTTTAGAAACTTGTGTCACTTTGAGTTGCTGTAGAATTTTACCGTCGATCAAATCAAAATAATAACTGTTCTGTTTTTGCATGGAAGCATCTAAAATGGAGCAGAATTTTTCTAGTTGGGTGGGTGGCTTTTCAAACTCGACAAACCATTCATGATAGGGCAGGCCTTCCTTTGGTGTAGTTTGTGGTGCTACCGTGAATTCATTTACTTCGGCATCAGTTTCTTCAATGGCCAGTCGCATCGCTTCTTCCACTTCTTTAGCAATTACATGTTCGCCAAAGGCTGAAATAAAGTGTTTAATCCTTCCAGAGACTACAATTTTATAGGGTTTTAAAGAAATAAACTGAACGGTATCTCCTAGGTTATACCCCCATAAACCAGCGTCAGTGCTAATAATCATAGCGTAGTTAACCCCCAGCTCTACATCTTTGATGGTAAGACGTTGAGGATTTTCAGTGTAAAAATCATCTGCCTTTACAAACTCATAAAATATCCCTGAATTGAGTAAAAGCAACATTCCCTTTTCTTTTTGGGAATTTTGATAGGCAAAAAACCCTTCACTTGCGGGAAATAGTTCGATACTATCTACCTTTCGACCAATCAAATTTTCAAACTTTGAGCGATAGGGTTCATAATTGACCCCACCATAAATAAACAGCTGGAAGTTTTCAAACAACTCGCCTACCTTTTTACCAGTTTTTAAAGTTAACTTTTCAAAATACATCTGAACCCACGATGGTATACCGGCAATAACGGACATATCTTCCTTTTCGGTTTCCTTGATTATCTCATTGACCTTGGTTTCCCAATCTTCAATACAGTTGGTTTCCCAACTGGGCAGTCTGTTTTTCTGCAAGTAGCTCGGCACATAGTGCGCCGATATGCCCGAAAGCCTCCCTAATTTAATGCCGTTCTTATCTTCCAGAATCGGACTGCCTTGCAGAAAAATCATCTTACCATTCACAAAATCTGCGTTACCCGTTTCATGTATGTAATTTAGAATGGCATTTCTTGAAGCTTCTACCTGATTCTTAATAGATGATTTGGTAATGGGAATATATTTAGCGCCAGAAGTGGTACCGGAAGTTTTTGCGAAATAAATAGGCTTACCCGGCCAAAGCACATCTTCTCTGCCTTCTATAATTTTTTCAACATAAGCCTTAAGCTCCTCGTAATCTCTTATCGGCACCTGCCTTGTAAAATCTTCATGGGTTTGAATAGATTCAAAATTATGGTCTTTGCCAAACTGAGTGGTTATGGCAGTACATATAAGATGATTAAAAACCTGTTTTTGGGCTTTATGCGGATTTAAAATCCAATCGGTATTTTTTTTGGCTATTCTTTTGGCGAAGAGCTTAGCGGCAAATGCTTTAAGCGACATAGGTATCAATTAAAGTCGATATAATCTTGCGGATTCAAAGGTTTTCCTTTCTTCCAAAGCTCAAAATGTAAGTGAGGCCCCGTAGTAAGTTCGCCCGTATTACCGACACCGGCAATTACCTCTCCTGCTTTTATGATATCACCTTGCGATTTGCTCAGCGAGCCGTTATGCTTATATACAGAAATTAAATCTTCTTTATGCTCTACAATGATAACATAGCCGGTATCTGAAGTCCATTCGGCAAAAATAACGGTACCGTCCGCTACCGCTTTAACGGGGGTATCCTTTGTTGCTGAAATATCGGTAGCATAATGTTTTTTCTGTAAATCATACCCTTGGGTTACCGAACCGTTTATAGGGGAAAAAAGAACTTCTCCCGTATTTCCGGTGTTTCGTTCAAAAAGGTTGTATTTATCTTCAAGCTCAACTTGTTCACGCAGGGCCAAATCTTCTCGAATAGGTTTTAAATCGATTGTAGAGGGGTCGAGTTTAAACTGTTCAAATAAAGAGTCTCTATTTATCTCGTTGTTCTCAATATCACCGCGTAGCACAAGCCGAACATTTTCTAAATACTTATTGGTATATTCTAGCACTGTGACCAAAGAGTCCGTTTTATAGGTCAGTTCCGTTGCTTGCCTTTTTAATCGGGTAGAAGAATAACCTGGTATATATTCTCTTAATGGCGTAAATGCCACCAAGAGTGTTGTTAGCCCAATTAAAATAATGATAAACAATGTACCCGTGACGAACACGTTTAACCTGCTTAATTTGAAGGATATTTTCTCTTCAAAAGTACTTTCGTTAAGTATTACCAAGCGGTACTTATGCAGTAGCTTCCGTTTTATTTCTTTGCCTTTTTTTTGCTTTTTGGCCATAATACGCAAATATAATCTTAGATTTTAATATGGGCATTATCCATCTAAAATTGTGAAATCTTTAGCAAATCTCTAAAAATCAATGAATACTGCAATTCTTAACGTAATTTTACGTTATCAAAAATAGGTGCATCTTCTTTTTTTGTACTTTTGAAATCTATTTAAATTTTAAATTCATGATCGCTCAAAATATATTTCTTGGTTTAGTTGGTCCTTGGCAGATAGCCATTATTGTTTTGTGTATTCTTTTACTTTTCGGAGGAAAGAAAATTCCTGAATTAATGCGTGGTTTAGGAAGCGGCATCAAAGAATTTAAAGACGCTTCTAAAGAAGATGAAAAACTTGAAGACAAAACGGGTGAAAACTCTTAATATTTTCGTTTTCTAAGGTGCTTAGCAGTTATATTTTAAGCCAAGTTATCGACAAAAAACATCTTTAATTTAAGATTCACTCTGCAAACCTTCCCTTTCACAACAAAAACTAATTCTTTTAATAATGATAGCGTAATTTCGACGTTACTACTAGAATACTTCTGTGTTTTAAACACAAAAAATTCGAAGTAGTCGAATTAACGTTAATCATGATCAGATTTAATTTCATATTTGTTTTTTTGATAACTATTGCGCTTAATGCCCAAAAATTATCTGAAAATGCCCTCGCCAGTATTCAAACAGATACTACCGATCGGTTAGTGTCTAAAAGTGAAGATACTGCCCCCAGAACCATATCTGATACTAAAGAAAAAAACAAGCTTGTTAGAAAAGCCGATGGCCTTTTTGATAAGATGTGGTATGCCGAAGCAGCGAAGTATTATGATTTGGCCATTGAAGAAAGTGAAGGCGAACCATCGCAATACCTACTTTCAAGAGCGGGCGACGCACACTATTTTAATTCAAATATAAAACAGGCCTACGAGTGGTATAATAAGCTTTACAAGAACTACGAGAATGACATCTCAGATAATACCCTTTTTAATTATGTACATACTTTAAAAGGCACCGGAAGAAAAAGAAGGGCAAATCGCGTAATGGCCGTGCTCAACAAAAAAAATGTGCGCGAATTAAAAGAAGATGCCGCAAGCCTAACGGCAACACTTGAAGAAGATTCAAGATTCAATCTTAAGAATCTTAAGATAAATTCTAAATACTCTGATTTTTCGCCAATGTACTATGGCAAAGACAAGCTACTATACACTTCGGCCAAGGACACCTTGTTTTTAAATACCAGAAAGTATAGATGGGACAATCAGCCTTATTTAGATCTGTATACTGCAAAAGTTGATTCCGCTAAAAACGATGCTTCAGGCACCTATCGCTTTTCAAAAAATGTGAACACTAAATATCACGAGGCATCTGCCTGTTTTTCTCCTGATAAAAAAACCATCTTTTTTACACGGAACAACTACGGAAAAAAGAAGATTAGAAGAGATAAAAAAGGAGTAAACCATCTAAAGTTATACATGTCTAAAGAAATAGGTGGTGAATGGACAGAAGCCGTGGAGCTCCCTTTCAATAGCGATAACTATTCTACAGGCCACCCTGCATTGACCGCAGATGGCAAAAAACTCTATTTTGTTTCTGATATGCCTGGAGGTTACGGTGGAACTGACATTTATGTCGTAGATGTTTTGGAAAACAATACTTTTTCCGAACCTCGAAACCTTGGGCTAGCCGTAAACTCTAACAGAAAAGAAATGTTCCCCTTTATTACGGATGAGGCGCTATATTTTTCTTCGAATAGAACAGAAGGCTTGGGAGGATTGGATATCTATAAGTCTGATTTTAGTGCGGAAGGTTTTGATAAAGCTAAAAACCTTGGCGCTCCGTTCAACAGTACAAGAGATGATTTTTCTTTGATTATTGATGAACAGACAGAGAAAGGTTACTTTGCTTCTAACCGCCCTGGCGGAAAAGGAAAAGATGATATCTATTCTTTTACCCCTACACGAAAAGAGATGCCTAACTTAAATGAAATCTCTGGATATATTGTTGATAGAATTACAGGAGATTCATTGCCAAATGCCACGGTATCATTGTATAACAACGAAAATGTGCGTATTGGTGAGATTAGAACCAATGAAAACGGCAGTTTTCGATTTAACAACCTTAAGTCAACAACAGATTACACGCTCCAGACCATTTTAGATGGTTATTTTGAACAGACTACACCTATCGCCACAAAAGATAACGAGGTAATAGATTTTGTACAGCCTATGAAGCGCCTGCAAGAAATGATTGTCGTTGAAGAAGGTGTTAAGAAGTTGAAAACAGAAATGATATTCTTTGACTTTGATCGCTTCAATATCAGAACTGATGCATCAAAAGAACTTGACAAGTTGGTCGAGGTCATGACCGAATATCCAAGTATGGTTATAAAAATCGAATCTCATACCGATGCCATTGGTAATGCGGCATACAATAAATACCTTTCTGGTAAGCGTGCAACATCTACCAAAGAATACCTTATCTCGCAGGGTATTGATGCCGCAAGAATTGAAAGCGCTATCGGTTACGGTGAAGAAAAGCTACTCAACGAATGTGGCGACGGGGTTCGATGTAGTAGAGACCAACACCGACTCAACAGACGCTCTGAATTCATTATCGTAAAAATGTAAAAACAATAAAACCCTTTTATAAACAAAGCCACCTTCTTAGAGGTGGCTTTTTCTTTTAAACTATTTAAAAGTCATTTTCTAGACTAAAATCATTTTATCGAAGAAGATTATCGTTGAACGGCATTGCGAAAAAACCCTCTTGACGATGCAAAATACCCATTCATCTATATGTTAAAAAGAGCCTTGTATTTTATCCTAGTTTAAGTCCGGTTTAACCTTTTTGTTATACTAAAGTTCATGCTTAGTCTAATATTTGTGTTGTACACGAACATAAAATGACTACTTATGAGAAAATTATTACTTATTAAAGAGATTTACTTAGAAGGATTTAGGAATTTAGGAAGCATCATGGTCAGGCACTATTTCAAATTGTTTTCTTGGTTTTGCTTTGCCATGTTTTTTGTAGTGCTATATGCCTTTATATACAGAATACTAACTGGCTTCGCCTTTTAGTAGCAAAGGATCTTAATGTTCAGATTATAGTGAACTGGTAGAAGCACATACGTTTTAACTATTATTGATTATTTTGAAATTTGAGGGTTTTCATAATAGCCTCTAGTTCCAATAAATCATCTCTTTTATTGGCAGAGGGCGCGAAAATAAAACCTTCTAGTATCAGTTTTCTTTTGTTGGCCTCATCATTGATGATATAAGTTATGAAGGGGCCCGCCATTGGGTAACCACTAATCTCCCAAATACCTCTAACCTCAGCGGCTTTAAAGCCATTGACCTCTGCCGGGAAAACGTACGGGGAAAAAGCCTTTTCTGTTATCATAAATGTGCCATCATATGGGCCGGGCACATATTTCTTGCCTATAGAATCACGCATTCGCACAATATCTTGAACAAAAGTAGAATCATTGCTAAAAGCATCCCAGGGCATGGCGTATGCAATAATATTCATATTGCCTTTTAAAATCTGTCTATCTATCCAAACAAAGTTTTCTTCATGCTTTCCTACGCGATATACCGAAGGTATATCTAAAAGAATTCCGAGTTCATCCTTTAGGTCTGTTTCTTTGTTTAAAGACTTTTTAAAGCGCCTTTGTGCCTCGCTTATCTCGTTGTTCTTAAAAGCGGTTACCGCCTTTTGAGCCACCGCTTCTATGTTTAAAAGCAATTCATCATTGGTCCTGCCCTTGACCACTGCTACTTTTTGAGGTGCCGAGTATACGTTAGACTTTACATGACCAATCGATAAGGTATCTTTTTGCACGAACAGTACCGATCTTGAATGACTAGTGGCGCCTCTAAAAACTTGCGGAGGTATCTGTGTAAGCGAGAAAATCGCTTCACTCTGCGGAACGGCCAATACGCGATCTGCAAATACTTCACGTACTTTATCGCCAACTTCACCTTGCCATAGGTTGTTGTCCATTACAACCATTAACGAATTAACAGCCCCGGTAGAAGGTGGCAGGTATCTTTTATTCTCTGAATTATCTCTACAAGAAGCGAATGCCACAAGGGCAAGCAACAGCACTGTTCCTAATTTTTGCATCATAATTCTAAAATAATCAATTTATACAAACCGATTGTATTAGAATGAGTGTAATGCACTTTTTAGTGCGTGTTAGAAGTAAATTTCCTTGTTTAATATAAATCGTTAGTTCGAATCTTTCTCAAAAAGGGAGAAATATCAAAAACACGAGTTCATCTTCCAAAATTCTATTCTCGATACGATTTTTTTTCATTTTATTCTAAAAAATCACTCGAATTGACGAATTCCTTCAAAATGTTCTAATTCGATCAAGATGAGCAATTACACAACCTCAGCTTTGTGCCCGGCTTGAGGCTGTTGCCCGTAAGCCCGTTCCACTTTTTAAGGTTATCGATTGAAATTCCGGGGTACTTCCTAGAAATGGTCCAAAGAGAATCTCCGGATTGTACTACATGAATCTTAGAGGGATCTTTTGGTAATGCCCCAACAGGTTGAGCTATTGCCTGTTTTGTTGCAGTACTTGCCACTTTGGTCGTGACCGGCTTTCTGGGGTAAATTGTTAGGCGTTGACCAACTCTTAGGTTGTTGCTTCGAAGGCCGTTCCAGCCTTTAATCTGGCTTACACCTACCCCATAGCGTTCGGCTATTTTACCTAGGTAATCGCCACTTCTTACTTTGTATCGCACCCTATCATTACTTGTAATCAATTGCGGCAGGGGTTTCTCTACGGTTTCCAATTCTTTTTTGGCATAGGCATAAATAACCTCTTCATTGTTTACAAACTCACCAACATGCTTCATTGGCAAGCGCAAAGTGTATGTTTTGCCTTCAACTTTAGGAATGATATTTAGTTTATAGGCCGGGTTCAAAACCTCTAATTCTTCAACAGAAATACCGACCATTTTAGAAATTTGGTCAAATGTAATCGTGTTCTTTATATGTACGGTATCGGTTTCAAAATAAGCCCGGTCCGCTTTTTTAGCTTTTAGCCCATGTTCTTCGGCATACTCAAAAAGATACATTGTTGCCAAAAAGGCCGGCACATAACCTGCTGTTTCACGAGGTAGGTTCTGTCTAATATTCCAGTAGTTCTTATACCCACCTGAACGTCTTATGGCTTTGTTTACATTGCCCGGACCAGAGTTGTAGGCCGCTAAGGCCAAATCCCAATCGTTGAAAATATCATATAATTTTTTCAAATATTTGGCAGCAGCAGTGGTCGAGTTAATAGGGTCACTACGCTCGTCGACATAACTGCTCACGTCTAGCTTATACATTTTGCCCGTGCCGTACATGAATTGCCAAAGTCCCGTAGCACCCACCCTAGATTTTGCCTTTGGATCCAATGCAGATTCTACAATGGCCAAATACTTAACCTCTAGGGGCACATTATAATTATCCAATTCTTGCTCAAAAAGCGGAAAGTAGAACTGGCTTTTTGTTATCATTCGCTCCATCAGGCCCCGCTTTCTTAAGAGAAAAGATTTGATAACACTTTCTAAGGAAGGATTGTAGGCAATATTAAAGGGCGTCTTTTCATTGAGCCTTTTTAGACGGGCTTTTAAGGTATCCGTAGGTAATTCCGTTGTGTATTCGTCAGCACCGGTCTGATTGGTTACCTCAGCATACATTTCATCAAAATGGGAGGCGTTTCTATGAAGTTCGGCAATCCAAAGACTGTCATATCTATACGCTTCTTCCAGGTCTTGAAGTTTGCTTTGTCGCGTATTGTCTTGAACCGCAGGAATACTCAGTGCGGTTTTCGCCGTTTCCTTTTGAGCAATGGGTTCTTTTTTCTTTAGATTTACTAAAAGAGCGTCAGCTGCTTTAACTGCAGTTGTATCCGTCTGTTGGGCATTCACTGTTATCGCAGTTAAAAACAGTAAGACCCAAAAATGAATTTTAGTTCGTTTCATTTCGGTCATAGTTTGTTCGGGACTAGCGAAAATGCAGTTTTTTATTGAAAAAATAAAGGATTATGGGCAAAACAATCAAAATTTAGGATAAAGTCCGTTAATCGATACCGTCTTTACTAGTCTAATATTGCAGCGATGCCGGGTAGTGTTTTACCCTCTAAACTCTCTAACATTGCCCCGCCACCAGTAGAAACATAACTCACTTTTTCTTCAAAGCCGAATTGTTTTACCGCGGCAACCGAATCTCCGCCACCAACAAGTGAAAAAGCGCCGTTTTGGGTCGCTTCATCAATAGCATTGCCTATGGCAATGGTTCCTTTAGCAAAGCTTTCCATTTCAAAAACACCAACAGGACCGTTCCATAGTATCGTTTTTGATTTTAGGATCACTTCTTTAAAGTTTTCTAATGTGGCCGGCCCCGCATCTAAACCTTGCCAACCATCTGCAATAGTATCTACTGGGCTAATCTGAGTATTTGCGTTGGCGTCGAACGCATCGGCCGCTATAACATCGACAGGCAAATGGACTTCTACCCCTTTTTCGGCAGCCTGTTTTAGAATGTCGAGCGCCAATTCCATTTTATCATCTTCACAAATAGAATCACCCACTTTTCCGCCTTTTGCTTTTACAAAAGTATAGGTCATTCCGCCACCAATAATCAAATGATCTACCTTATCCAATATGTTTTCGATAATCGTAATTTTAGAAGAAACCTTAGCGCCACCCAAAATTGCAGTAACCGGTTTTTCACCAGTGGCCATTACCTTTTCAATAGCTTTTATTTCTTTGGCCAACAAATACCCAAAACACTTATTGTCGGCAAAATAATTGGCAACTACTGTTGTTGATGCGTGGGCCCGGTGTGCGGTACCAAAAGCATCGTTTACATATACATCTCCATATTTAGAAAGCTTTTCTGCAAATACCGTATCTCCGCTAGTTTCTTCACCATAAAAACGAAGATTCTCTAACAATAAAATTTCGCCATTTTCTAAATCGGCATAAGCTTCGTCCACTTTTTCGCCCACACAGTCATCTACAAATTTTACCTGTACCCCAATGATATCGGAAACCGTATTGCAAATATGTTGTAAGGACATATCGGGATTGCGCTGGCCTTTTGGTCTGCCTAAATGACTCATTAAAACGGCACTGCCGCCATCTTCTAAAATCTTCAAAATTGTAGGCTTTGCCGCTTCGATGCGGCTTGTATCCGTTACATTAAATTCTGCATCCAACGGCACGTTAAAATCTACACGGATCAGAGCTTTTTTATCTTCAAAATTGAAATCTTCAAGTGTTTTCATCGCTGTAATGGTTTGGATGCCAAATGTAAAGATTTCTAAAAGTTTTATGATGTTAGCAAATCACTTAATTTTCTGGTTTTTTTTGGTATTTAGGGTGGTCGGTTTTAATCCAAATGGCTGAAATTGAACACTTTTTGTTAAAATGAAGCACACGTTCCCGTATATTTTATACTAGTACTCCCCCACCAACCGACCAAAATCATGATTAGATTCTTCTGCAGAATTCCAGAAACCATACTAAGTCATTTCGATATGAGGAATCCCGATAGCTATCGGGAGACGATTGAGAAATCCGGATTTCTCACGCTCGCAAACTCGATTCGAAATGTCAAAAATAACCAACTAACCATATGATTAAATTCTTTGGAAAAATTCGTCAAAACCTCCTCATGGAAAATAAA